>JABABH010000197.1 GCA_014238325.1 Coxiellaceae bacterium
CTGATCTATCCACTTTAGGTGTTAAGAGATGCTCAGCTTGAATAGGGTGCCGCATATTTTCTCCATCACTGGGGGCTTGCTGCCATTCAAAAAAGCTAGAAACATAATGATGTAGGCCCTGAAAAAATGAGCCAGGTCGGCTTGCAGCACTTGTGGTGCTTGGATATCTAGTGTGCTGTCTTCTATCATGACGCGATAAATCAGCAGATATCACCGCAGGTTCCAAAGAGTCTTCTAAGGTTAATGGAAGCTGCGGTGCCCACCATTTAGAAAGGTTTTTATATCCATCTTGAAAAAATAGCATAGATCTATGGGCAATATTTTGTGTTGTCAGATGTTGAGTAGCTTGTCGTTTAGTGCGAATACCTGCCATGGAACTTCTATTAAAACTATCTACCTGGTGAGGGTCATGCTTTCTAGGATAAGATACCTGGTTTGAGGGTGTGGGATGGATGATATGAGAGTATTTGATATAAGCATGTGTAGTTAATATAATCCGCAGATTATCTAATTCTTGCAGTGATAATTTATTGCTCTTTCCATTGCCGAATATGATACGTGTTTTTTTAGAAAAACCTGAGGTGAACAAGGTATAGTTTCCAATATATATATGATCTTCCGAGCTTGTTACCTGCTCAGACTGTGTATTGACAAAACGTATCCGTCTACAACAGGTCACGATATGGCGCCGATCGATATAGGTTTCTACTGAGCTTGGTAATAATTTAGCTGTTATAATGACTTTTTTTGAAGATCTTTTAACGAATTTCACGAAGGGTTTTTGAATGAACCTGCCCAGAGATTTGTTAAGGAATCTACCCGAAGATTTTTTTTTGACCCTATAAGTGATAGGATGAATCTTTAAGTATCTCCTGTCATGTATAGATAACATAAAATAATCTCGCAAGACTACTTTTAAAGGCTTATGGAGGGGTTGAGTATGGTTCGCCCTATACGGCAAAAATAACCATAAATCTTGATGATACGATCTTAAGTTCACAATATCCCAAACGTCCAATCTAATATTTTTTGCAAATTTAGGTATACGCAAGTAAATGCAATGATACGCTGATAGATCATATTTTAAATTTATAGTTCCATTTTTGAAGGGAATTTCTAAGGTTCTCAATGTCAATACTTTAGGAAAAGCATTTAAAGTTTTATGAGTATAGTCTTCTACTGATAAAAATTGAGTCCTCGTGTTAGAGGCTGTTTTATGCTGCCTTCTCGCAGAGGGTAATAGGGGATAGGTGAGTATACGGTCATATCGATTGGTAGAGTTATCAGATACGGATACCAAGCTTATGATTTTTTGTAACTTATCTGGGATACGATGAGCGATATGCTGCAAAGCTTCTTGTGAGGCTACATTGACTTGGATCATTAGCCTAGGACGCTCTCCACTCGAAGGAAAAATAATCATACTCGATAAATTTTTATTTAAATCATGATAAGGGGCTGATAACATGATAGGTATGCTTTGAGAAATGGTTAACTCGAGTTGCATTTTTTCACAGCTTATATGATGAGTTAAGGATAGATGGGATGATGAGGCTAAGAGGCTATCACAATCATTGATCAAGCCATCATATTTCAATACTATCAGTGGTGTGTTGGATACGGATATCGTTAAAGGTAGACCTTGCCCACTGTATTTGATCAACAAACCACCTGTACCTCTGATCTCTGTTCCAGGCCCTTCAAGATATATGACTAATGGCTCTCTATCATGTATCGCATGTAACTTCACGGTATTCATCAACGAATCATGCTGTGGTAGACGCACTAGAACAGTATTTCTAGATATGCTGCTAATATGATGGATTAATTCTGGATGACCTAGAATGACCACTGAACCCGCCTCTTTCATCATAGGTATATCCATAATAAAAGAGCTGATGACCATCTTGGTAGCATTGAGATATACCGCAGGCTTCCCCCAGAATCCTGTTAATGCGCGACAATCTAAGATAAAATGGTTTATATCCAGTCGTGTTATTTGGATCGATTGCTCTATGGATATTAATTTAAAGTGAACAGTCTTATAACCTGATAGAAATAATTTTAATACTGGTAGATGAACGAGATCATAAAATGCTTTAGGGAAAAATTTCTCCTTGGATAATAGATAAAAATATAAATTTTCTTGATTATTTGAATTGCCTCGAAATGTACCAGAATCTAAAAATCCAGCTATATTAACCATATGGAAATCATAGGCTGGTAGATGACGGTTGAATAATTGCTCATAAAAAGGTAGAAAGAATGAGCTCTTATCCATCATCTTAATAAGAGCTTTATTGCTGCACATGAGTCGAGAGAGGGTCGCTTCATATACTGAATCGGCAAAGAAATGAGATAAAAAACTCATAGGTAGCGAAGAAAATTTTTTATGAAGAGACTCTTTCAGTTGTTTTCTAAATTTTTTTAAATAGGTTCTTATCGTGACGTGTGTCACTGCTGATGTGATAGCAAATAAGTCACCATCTGATTTAAATAAAGAATAAAAATAGCGTTTCTCACAATGAATACTAGAATCAGAGTGCTTTGTATGAGGAGTTATGATATACACGGTGGAATGACTATCAATCCAAGTGGAAAAATGATCCTTGGCTTCTACTCTGAAGGGGGTAAATCTAGGTATGCTAGAATCTAATACAATCTTTGCTGAGAGTAATTGATAGACTTTTCTTTTGTAGGTATAATACGTAATAATTTTATTCAGTTCTCTATAGGATATCGAATGTTTTTTTAAGGAGAGTTGACGGGATGATATCTTGGGATGCATTTGTTTGAGTTTCAAATATTCAGGATAATCCATTTTGATTTCCTGTTCGCTTTGGACGTGTGGGTAAGCGCTCGCCACAATATCGACTGCTTGATGAGATGGATGATCTTCTTGCAATCTACGATGTATGGTTTCTACGATGCTCGATAGACTTTTCTTTAGTATAGCCTCATCAATTGCCAGCTCAAATTTTTTGATGGTCACATGCATGCCACGTATCATAGATTCTATAAAATTATGCTCCATATGATTTTGATAAGCATTTTCCTCAGCTTCAAATTTTAATTCACCTTGCATATCAGTAGATATGAGCATGATGGCAGCAGTTGCAAAGAAAAGTGGAGCTCCTTCTAGTAGCAGAGATGATAGATAGCTCGCGTCTGTAAGGGTTTCGATAGATGCCGACTTGCTTTCTATAGTGGTTTTTGCCTCTTCCAAAGTGTGGAGACTGGATGCTAGAGAAAGAGCCATAAGGATCACGCTCGGTCCTGTCATCAAGTGCCCCAATAGCGTTTTAGTGGTTGCCGGTGAAAATGATAATTCTAAAATAGGACTCAATGCAGTTGCTACTTCTGGTAATATGAAGCGTTGTAATCCGTCTAATTCAGCGAATGTCAATATATGACTAGGATCATTATAAAAGGCGTCTATTCCAGTATTCATCCACCATAAAGCTGAAGTAGCATATCCAGGATAATGCTGAGCAGCATGTTTAAAACCTATTTTTAGATGCTCTATTATTTTTATTCTATCTGATGGTGAAATATGAATAGTGTTCGCATAATGGTTGATGACAAGATCAGATAAACTATTGGCTATCGTGCTGACTTCATGATGCTTGAGTATGTTTAAAGTTTCTATTTGGTAGTGGCGATAATTTTTCCTTTGAACTGACTTTCTAAAAGCTATCTCTGGGTGTTCTTTTACAAATTCTTGAATCATGGATAATTTGTTTGTGCTCAAACTATATAATTCTCTGAGCAAGGCGCCTGGGTTAAAGGTCAATCTATTATTTTCAAATGGAAAGATAGAGGTTAAAAATTTTAATACATTAGGCTCAAGCCACATTGAGAAAATATGTTTCAATGCTCGCCTACCTTTCAATTTAGGAAGCTGATACAATTCATAATCCATATGAGATGGATAGATTTCATACATAGCCATGAGCAAATGATCGAGGCTTTGGTATTGTTCTGGACCATGAAACAGTAATCTATCTTTCCAAATCCAATGATCTCCAGAATAAGATATGTCCGTCATATATTCATTTATTTTTAAAATAAATCGATGAGTGCTTGTTTTTTTTGTCGTTTTTTCTAGAGTATTCTTGAGTATATCGATATCATGTGATTGCAGAAGAGGGCTTCCTAATTGATGGATAAAATCTTCAAACCACAGGTTTACTGCTTTCTCTGTTAAAGATAAATTCACCTGATCTTGCGGATGCCTTAGCTCCTGAGGTTGGTGCTGAACCTCAAGGATTGTATCAATTGCTTGAGCAATACTGGAATCATAGTGAGCATATAAACTTGCTATTAAGGCTATTTTTATATCTTTTATCCTGAATTTACTCTGTAAACTAAAAGTTTTAGTTTTTTTAGCTTTCTTATATAATGTTTCACTGCACATTGAGATATCTCGCTTTATCCGGATGGAAGAAGTTCCTGCTACACATAAATGAGATAGATTGACTCTAGTGTTAAACTTTTCTAGTATCTCCTTCATGGGAAGAAAATCTATCAAGCTATCACGAGCTTGTATAAACTCTATGCTTCCTTTACCATTAGGAAATAAATCTGGATATCGGAAGCATATTCTATCCATGGCCGAAGCTTCTAGGTTTATTTTAAAAATAGGGATTAAAGCATTGACATCCTGTTGAAGGTGTATCATAAACTGATAAAAATTTTCAGGAGAAAGCTGATTTTTCTTAGCTAATAAATATTGGTTAATGGCTTGCTGCGAGAAAAATACATAGCTTGATAAAACATCATATCTCATATGAGGTCTAACAGGCTGTTTGGCTTCAGGAATAGGTTTTCCTATTTTTGCTACTTTTTTCGGAGGTCCAAGTATGCTATCTAGATCAGAGAGGCTTAACTCAGGCACCATCTCCCCCTCTGCTATTTTTTGATGTGCCTCAAATGATGCAAGATCAGATTTTCTCGATTCAGCTAAGCTTTTCTTCGCTTTTAACTGGGCATCCCACTCGGATAATTGCTTTGAAAAAATTTTCATCTCTAAAAGGGGTTGCTCTGAATAGCTAATAGAGAGAGCTTTGTCAAAGTTTGTTTGTGTTAGTAGCGGGCCTCTCATCAATCTCCATATTTGATCAGATGCTTTTTTAGTTAAAAAAATCGGATGATGGAGCAAATCATTTAAATTTGATTGTGTCAGCATCATTTTTTCTTCTAATAAGCTTGTGACTTGATCTAGTATCCTCGTAGGTTCGCTGAGACCTATCTTGGTAATCGTATCTTCAGTGAGTAGATTCACTTGATGCAGTTTAATAGATACGGATGCAAGCTCATAGGGATGTTTGTTTGTCAGAAGAGGGTCTAGGAGCTTCTCTATTAAGTTATGATTATAAAAATACAGACACTTTAATCCTCGAAGTAACTCTGATAAGTTTTTATGACTGAAGATTCGCCTATACCGTGATGTTGTTATCACATTTGACTGTACATATAAGAGCGTTTTGGAAAGCATATTTAAATAATTAATGTTGGCTATCCTATGCATCCTCGAATCGGTTAGCATATGAGCCTTATCCAATTTTATGATCATAGAAGCCACAGCTTCTAGGTTGCCATCATCAGCTATCTTAATGATTCCTAAAGCATTGGGTGTGAGTACCTTAGCTTCCCCTAATGCTATAATGGATTTAAGCATTCTTTCTCTAAAGAGAAAGCTTGGATCGTTATCAATATTATTCATGCAATCCATGAATCCAGCATCGTACATGTTTGCTTGAAATATGCTTCTCGTAGCCTTTGCACATAGTTCTATATGTTGAGCACATGTGCTGGTTATCCATCTGAAAAATTTTTTACTTAAGTTCTGAGTGGCACTCAGGCTGTTTATTTCTTTTAGATATACCTTGGGATTAATAATATTTGCATAACGGATTGTATCTAAATAATCTCCTGTGAGCATACTCCTTATTTCAAGGCTTCTCATATCTTGCATCATATGAATGATATCTTTTCGACTGAGCATGGTATGCTTCAAGCTTGGAAAGAGGTCTATCAAGGTGACTTGATAAATGGGTAGGGTCGCTTCTGTAATAGTTTCTAAATCTACAACTAAAAAGTATATCAGTTTCCGAAAATTATTTTTTTCTGAGTAATCCAGTTTTTCTAATTTACGGATCAAATTTGTTTCTCTGAGGCTGGGTGAAGCATGACGATGTTGGTGATAGTATCTTAAAGCTTGGTCTAGGTTGTCTCGCAAGCTTGCGTAGGTATGCGCTAATAAAAAATGAACCATAAAAAAATATCGCATAGTGTATATCCCTAATAATGAAATAGAAGCTTTAATGGATTCTGTATAATAAATGCTTTTAAGTATATTTTTCTATACAGTCGTTCATGCGTATATAGCCATGCCACTTCAAGATGCGAAGCATGCCCTTGAAGTGACTCATCGCGATGGGGATGCTTAAGGGGAAAATTGCGATTTTTCTTTGAAGTGGCTGAGCGAACATTTATTTTTCGCCAGCCAAACAAAGGTATACCGCTTGCAATAACCCACTTCGCATCTTCATTCGCGAGCGGTATATCATCGTCCGTTGATGAGATATGGTGGTATCTA
>JABABH010000198.1 GCA_014238325.1 Coxiellaceae bacterium
AAGTGGCTGAGCGAACATTTATTTTTCGCCAGCCATCAAAACAAAGGTATACCGCTCGCCATCACCCACTTCGCATCTTGAAGTGGGATGGGTATATTTACAAGTAGGCAGGAAACAATGGAAACAAGATGTCGGCTATCATCGCCATAGTTTAGCAGAAACGGCCATGTATCGAATTAAACAGATCTTTGGGAGTCAACTCGCCTGTCGTTCTTTACGTCAT
Organism: Coxiellaceae bacterium; assembly: GCA_014238325.1. GTDB lineage: Bacteria > Pseudomonadota > Gammaproteobacteria > Coxiellales > Coxiellaceae > JABABH01. The sequence continues at coordinate 224 of JABABH010000198.1, forward strand.
CAAATCACGCAAGCTAGAATTCGATGCAAAGCATTCAATATCATGACTCAACTCGGGATGCCTCAGTCAGTGCTGAGATAAAAAGGCATGGATAACATTAACTGCTTAACATCATTGCACTAGAATTTCTTTACGCAACAACGTCACGAGCCAGGTCATTGAAAGTGTTCGGGGTAATCATCCCTACTCTGTATTGAGTTATCGAGGTCGATCGATTGCTTGGATGTTGAATTCAGCGTGGCAAAAAGCGCGGAAGCGGGTAGGGTTGTCTGTCCGTGTACATGATTCAAAACACACGTTCGGTCGGCGATTACGGGCAGCAGGGGTCAGCTTTGAAGATCGGCAAAATTTGTTGGGGCATAAGTCAGGAAGGATCACCACGCATTACTCTGTAGCAGAGATAGATCGTCTCATCGCCACGGTGAATTTAATCGTGAAGACGGATGGCATGGTAAGCGCCCCAGCCTTGAAAGTTATTTCAAATGTCAGAGGCTTGGATGCTAGGTCCCGCAAAACTCCCGCAAGGGAAATGCCGAGACAGATGGATTGAGAGAAAAGTAAGATAAGTATTTGATGCAATTGACTTAATCTACAGCTGGCGAGAGGAATTGAACCCCCGACCCACTGATTACAAATCAGTTGCTCTACCGACTGAGCTACGCCAGCGTATCATCTCGCGATGGATCCAAATTATAGTTAGGAATGGTTGATAAAGTCAATGGCTCGCTTTAATCGTTGTAGCACTTGAGCTTTTCCAATTAAATAAACAGTGGTATCAATAGATGGGGAAATAATATTACCCGTGACGGATAAACGGAGCGGTTGAGCCAGTTGGCCTAGTTTGAGTTGATGGGCATGGGCCGTTGTGACGATAATATGCTGAATGGGTTCCGGTTGCCAATCTGTTAACTCGGAAAATTGTTCGAATAGGGTTTGCAAAGGGGCAGCCATAGCTTGAACCAAGTATTTAGCTGCATGCTCCTCAGCAGGTGGGTTAGGTATACTATAAAAATAATGACTATGTTTTGCGATGTCTTCTAAAGTTTTATAGCGCCCAACTTGAGCGGCAATCACTGATTCTGTCACGTCCTCTTCTGGCTCTATAGTGAGTCCTTGCTTCTTGAGTTGCTCTATAAAAGGTATAACTAATGCTTGAGATGATGTGGTTTTAAGGTATTGCTGATTCATCCAGAGCAATTTTTTGGGATCAAATGAGGCAGGTGACTTATTGACAGAAGTCAGATTAAAATATTGAATCATTTCCTCGCGAGAAAAGATTTCTTGGTCTCCATGGGACCAGCCAAGACGGAGTAAATAATTCACCAGGGCGTCTGGTAGAAATCCTTCTTCGCGATATGCTAAGAGGCTGGTAGCTGCATGGCGTTTAGATAATCGGGCACCATCATGGCCTAGGATCATGGGTAAATGTGCATATTGTGGCACAGGAGCGCCGAGAGCGTGAAAAATATGGATTTGTCGAGGGGTGTTATTAATATGATCATCCCCTCGGATAACATGGGAGATCTCCATATCGCTATCATCAACCACGCAGGTCAAGTTATAGGTAGGTTGGCCATCACTACGTGCAAGAATTAAATCATCTAATTCCTGATTGTTAAAGGTGATGGGTCCTCGAATTAAATCTGACAGCGTGACATGACCGGTGGTGGGGTGACGAAAACGAATGACATAGGACGTGTCCAAATCCTGTGGACCGAGGTCACGGCAGTATCCGTCATAGCGAGGTTTTATTTTATCGGCTATTTGTTGCTCTTTAAGTGCAGCAAGTCTTTCTTTAGAGCAATAGCAGCGGTAGGCCTGATCTGTAGATAACAGTTGATCAATAGCTTGTGCGTAGCGCTGCATCCGCTGGGATTGAAAATATACGGTATGATGCCAGGGTAATTTCAGCCATTCCAAGCTGCGTAAAATCGCCTCTGTTGCGGCTTTTGTTGACCTGAGTTGATCGGTATCTTCGATCCGTAGAATAAATTCTCCTCCAACATGCTGAGCAAATAACCAGTTGAATAAGGCCGTTCGTGCCCCACCTAGATGTAGGTGCCCAGTGGGGCTGGGGGCAAATCGTGTGCGTATTTTAGGGGTTGTCATCCGCTTAGGATACCTGATTTTTAAAGCTGGGTGAATCATGTCCATGCTTATTAAATCGGCATATGAGAGCTAAGCTATTGTTTTGTTTGATAGATAGTCTTGTAATTCTAAGAATACTGAGGGAAAATAAGGTTCTCATAAGGAATGAGAATCGTAACCAACATAGGAAAGATGTATGAGTCAGAGTCATGCTGCTCTTTTAGAGGACTTCTTGTCAAAAGCGGGGATTACGGTGAACGGCAAGCAGCCATGGGATATGCAAGTCAACCATGATGGCTTATTTGAGCGTATTTATAAGAGCCCTTCCTTAGGAGCTGGGGAAAGTTATACAGAGGGCTGGTGGGATTGTGCTCGTTTAGATGAATTTTTTTTCAGATTATTTCGTTATGCTACAGTTGAGCAGTTATATAAGAAATCAACCATGGCTTGGTTTCTACTCAAGCATATGTTATGGAATCAGCAAACGATGCTTCGCTCTCGAACTGTGGCGCAACAACATTATGATTTAAATAATGACTTATACAGTGCCATGCTAGGGAAATCGATGGCATATACTTGTGGGTATTGGAAAGGGGCCCAAGATCTGACCGAGGCTCAATACGCAAAATATGACCTGATATGTCGAAAAATGCGCTTGCAGCCTAATGAGCAAGTATTGGATTTAGGTTGTGGTTGGGGTGGTTTTGCAAAGTTTGCAGCTGAACATTATGATGTTGTTGTCACTGCGGTGAATATTTCTCAAGAGCAAATGCGTGTGGCGAAATCATTAGCCGCTGGCTTACCTATTACGTGTTATACAGCAGACTATAGACAGCCTGAAATATATAATCCCAAGAATATCCAATTTGATAAAATTATCAGCATTGGCATGTGCGAGCATGTAGGGCATCGCAATTACTGGAAATGGTTTAAGCTCGTGCGATCGATGTTAAAGGAATCAGGATTATTTTGTTTGCACACTATTGGAAAGAACAAAAGCAGCCATTTTGCTGACCCCTGGATTCGAAAATATATTTTTCCTAATGGGATGCTACCCAGTATGTCCCAGCTTGCAAAAACTATTGAGGGTATTTTTATCGCGGAAGATATACATAATTTCGGGGCAGATTATGATAAAACCTTAATAGCCTGGCACAATAATTTTAAACAACATTGGGAAAAATTTACATCAGTATATGGAGAAAATTTCTACCGGTTATGGAGTTATTATTTATTATCCTGTGCCGGTGCTTTTCGTGCACGAAACTTGCAATTATGGCAATGGATTTTATCTCCTAGGGGGCAGCATGACGGGTATGATAGTGTCCGTTAGTGATGAATACAGCAGCACGCACGAGTGCGAAAAAAATTAAGCGCAATCAATAACCCATCCCACTTCAAGATGCGAAGCATGCATTTGAAGTGACTCATCAAGATGGGGATTCTTAAGGGGAAAACCGTGATTTTTCTTTGAAGTGGCTGAGCGAACATTTATTTTTCGCCAGCCATCAAAACAAGAATATACTGCTCGCAGTAGCCCACTTCGCATCTTCATTCGCGAGCGGTATATAAACTTCACTTCTATATACGGTACAAATTATAGCTCATTCGACCTCAGACTATCTGTTTAGCCATGCAAGGCTTATAAAAAAATATCAAACCTATAAACAGCGCTAGATATATAGAACGGTATATTGTTTTATTAAATCAGTTGATATGCTCGATAAGTTATAGAGAGACTCTGCATAGCATTTTTATTTTTATCATAAAAAGAGACAGCCATGGATCCTATATTATCATTAGAAGAAGCATTAATCCAGTATAACAACAATAGAAGATCAAGCTCTCTAAGAGGGAATCATGAACATCAAGTTGTCATATTATTAAGAACTTTATCCATGGAAGATCGAGCAGATATTTCAAAACTCATGAACACGATACTTAGCGCTAGAATCGAAGGATATCAACCTGTTAATGCTATTTATAGATCTGCATTGAATAGGCTATTCCCAAATTTAATTTTTTTAAATTATCGTAATGCTAAAATAAAAAAAATGATAAAGCAGCTGAAAAAGTTGCATACCCATGGCCATATGACAGCAAGTATTGCAGATCAAATATCTAAGCATAGCATTATAGATCCTGCAGGCTTTATTAGCGGTCTCCTTGAAATGCATCGAAAACGTATTATGGATAATAGAAGCTTGGAAGTGATGCTTATCAATACTCAAGATCACAGCATATTAGCGAAGTCTTTGATTGCCATACATCAATCAGAGTTATGGGGCGATCAGATATTAAAGTTTGTCAATATACCGAGTGAACTAACAAACGGACTGAGCAAAGCTATTATTAAGCTCAAACAGGATAGGCTGCTAACACGAAGCACCTTGAATATGCTGTTCGAAAAGGATCTTTATCAGCATGAAGTATTGGCAGAGGCTTTGATGAAACTCCATAAGGTGGGTTTGCTTGAAGAAAATTTAAATCGCATAAGATTGTCTGGAAAAATCAACTTTATATCCGTTAACATCAATAGCATAGAGCAAAATCTGTTAAGCCAAGAAATTTTAGATAAATTACTAAGTTACAACAAAGGTCAGTGGCTCACCTTCTCTGAAGCAGTAGTATTATTAGAGCATCATAAATTATGGAGTTCAGAAAATTTTAATTTACTCTATCATCACAATGATATAAAAGAAATCTATAAGATTTTATTTGAGATGTCTGAGTTAGACTTAAGTATGCCTCAAGACGCTTTTTCATTGGTTTTGAAAAATAATCATCCAAGAGAATTGGCACATGTATTTATTTGGCTTCGCTATAAAGGTTCTTTAAGTAGAAGTTTTAAAGAATCTCTTGCTGCATCATCTAATATTAGAATATTAAATGATGTGATGGACTTGATGGAAGAGAATCATTTGCTTACTATGGAGAATGGGGTAAAGATTATTCAATATCCTTTGCTTTGGAGTCAAGAAGCGCAAGACAGCATATGGCCTTTACTTAAAGAACAATTTGTAACCCAAAACGTATTTAACAAAGTCTTAGGTATTGCAAAATCTAATACTGATAGCAATACTATCTTTTCAAAAATTATAGAATTCACAAAATCATTACAAACTTCAGGCTCTCAAAATATACATACAGTTGCTATAGAAGATTCCGTTGCCGAGTCAATCCAGTATTTATATAATCATTATAAAAAAGAGGTGAGAGGTGAAAAATTAAGTGAGAAATTAGGTGAAATCAAAGATTGGATTAAAAGCTTACCCGATGATATTAAAAATAGATCTGCTAACAGATTTATAGACAATATCACATCAAATAACTATGTTAATTATATAGATGCTGCTTCTTCTATTAGTCTGAAACAAGTGGTAGCACTGTTTTATGTTGCTATTCATAATGAAAATGAAAGGGAGGGTTCACTAGAAGATGCTAAAAAAATATTTATTGAAGGACTGTATGAAATACAACGTGGCGGTAATCTTAATGATAGATGGGAAGACAATAATCGTCCAGACTCACCTATATGCATATCCGGAGCCGCCAATAAATTAATCGAAAAACTAGACTTGGTCTATAAAAGCGTCAGTGTTTCATTATTCAACACAACAGTACTCACTGAAGAATACCATAAAAATATAAAAAAATTTGTAAAGGAGTATCTAGATAAAAGACAAGGGGAGTTAAATCAAGAAGAATTTCGCCAATTGATTTTGAATTTAAAAGCTAATGGAATGGATACTACACATGAGGTTTGGAAATCTATCCAAAAAAAGACTTTAGCTGTTATTATGCATGAGTACAGGAATCATTTTGAAAATAATCAAGAAGACAGAAGATTAGATGCATTGCAAAAAAATGATATGTATATTAGCCTTAATGATATATTAGATGGATATTATAAAAGGTCATACACTTTAGGAGATCTGTGCGGAGTAGCATCCACATCTCATCATCGACAAAAACGTCACCTTGAATCATGTGAAGAGTTGATAGAGAAATTAACTGAGGATATCGATATCCATAATATTCAAAATCAATTTTATTCTGATGAAAAGGAGTGGGCTCTTTTAGAGGGGCTCTATCATGAGCACGATCCTGATTTATCCTCTAGCATACATGAATTTATTCAAGCAAAGAGATTTAAATATAAGCATGCCCTTAAGAAAAGTGGATACCATAGCATTCATACAGTTGAACATGAGCTTTCCTCTTGGTTTAAGCAATATCTAGAAGAGATCAAGTCATCTGAGTTAGTTTTAGATTCTTTAAATAAATTAAGACCTCATTTGACATCATCTACGTCAAATTTAGAAAGAGCTCAATGGGTTCTAAATTTTAATAATCATTGGGTCAGTATAAAAAAAATAGAAACATCCTATGTTTTGAAAGATCTATATCTATTTAAAAGGCCAAAGAAGTATAATAATATTGATCAATTATTCTCTGATCTTAGTATATTTTATGATGTTTCTCAATTCCATCATGCTTATTTAGATACTCATCTTAAGGCTATACCATCTTTAAAAAGTGCTCTGTTGAAGTACATCAAACCTAATCCATTTATTCGAATAGAAGACCTTTTTTATAGATCTGATAATCAAATATCTATTCATTGGGATGTTTTTATTAACCATATAACTGAATGGAATATTGATGATTTTCGCATGATTCAGTCTATTTTAGATGTCAATCCAAGCTTAAGTCTAGATACCGAAGGAAGATCGGATCAAAGCTTAGCTAAAAGTCATATTTATTCAAAAAGAATTCTTAAAGCTTTAAAAAATTCGAAGCTAAGCAAAGCTAATAGCTTGCCTAAGTTTAAAGAAAAACTATATGATACCATGTTATATCATTCTACAAAATTGACTAAGCTTCCTTTTTCGGTTAGAGCTGCAATGATAGAAAGATCTAAAAAAGGAATTTTTTATAACAAATCTAAATTCTTCAATCATAAAAAAATATTTTATCAATCTAAGGTAATATTATCAAATATTGCCCAACACTATAACACTGAGCACCTCCGTTCAATATTATATTGGACGCAAGGTATAAATAATGCCTACCAAGGCGATTATTCTTCTTTGCTCATATTGGCAAGTATGGAGCTTTGGCAAAGGAAGCTAGCACCTATGTCTTCTGAAATTCTGAGTCCTATATTAAAAAGAGTATTCCCATCCTCTAGTGAAAAAATACTAGCTGCTATGGGTAAGTCGCCTGCTATTTTTCTTGCATTACTTCCCCTTGCTCATGATATTAAAGCTTTGTTTGAGGGAGATTCAGAAACTCATTTTATAAGAAGTGCTATACTGCTCATTCCATCGATACTTTCTGGTCCTGAAGGATTTGTAGTTGATCTTGTACTGATGCTTGAATCGTCACAAAAGAGTGGTGCAGCAAGCTTTAGAGCTGAAGAAGTTGCATTTCGCATTCGTATCCGAGACACTAATCTAGAAGATTTCGTGCGTGGCATAGGGATATACCAATCTAAATTTGAATTAATGGATGAAGAATCAGAAATTCAAAAAAAGCTCTCAAAAATACTAGAAAGTACATATAAGCAGCTAGAAGCAGTAAATCATGATGCCCATCGGGTCAATATTGCATCGATTGCTTATCCATCTGTTGTTAATACAAATACAGAGAATATTTTAGACGTGGAATATGCAGAATTAAAAACTTTATATCCTAAACTTGTAGGTAAAAGATTCTTCGAAAGATCAAAAGTCATGTTTCCAGGAACTGAAGATGAGAGATTGGAGTCTAGGCATTCCATAAAGATAGATCGTTTAAAGCAAGCTGACACATCACTAGACTCTAGTTTACCTAATTTCAGACCGACTCAAATGGAAGCTATCGATAGTTTTGCTGATTGGATTGATAATAAAAAATATATGATTGTCGCTTTTCCTGATAATACTAAGCAGTGCTACCCTAATTCTCAAGGTGTTATAAGGACAGAGATTCGTTCTCAATATGTTGATTATGAAAAATGTATGAGATATAACGTAGGTTCGCGTGATTTATATTATATTTATGAGTGTGGAGGTCGATATCTTACAAAATTATTTAAATCAGATGGCAAATTATTAAGCATTACAAAAATTGAATATTATTCTAATCTAGAAGGTAGCGCGATCCTTCTACCATTTCGCCGAATGCTTTATAGATGTGATTTAGTTCCTTATGATTTCCACTATTTATCGATCTCTGGGTTAGTTGAAAAAGCAGATTTTAAGGGAAACTCGAATAATAACGAAAATTTATATATTACTATTCTGCCTAAGGAAAAATTTTTCCCGAAACAATTTTATAAGATCGATAATTCTAAGAATTTGACTTTAAATATATTAGGATATAAAATTGTTTCTTTTAAATTTATATCGCTAGAGCAGTCTATAAAGATAGATAATTTGAATGCAAGCAGCCTTATTTTTGACTTTAGTTCATATATTGATAATAGATTCGATCTATACTGGAGTAATGGAAATATAGTATCAGGCTATCACGCTATTAAAATTGAAAATATTGAATCTATAGCTAAACTCAGTATTATAGGTAGGCCAAAACATACCAATCACATCAATAGCTTGCCTAATAATACGAATTACTTATCTTTGCCTAAGCGGGTTTCATCTCAAAATAAAGTTTTTCTAAACAAAATGCATGAGCGCTCTGATTTGAATATCTATTTAGCAGGGCCAGGGACAGATTTATTACATGCTAGCAATTTTTCTATTCGCTACTTAGGTGAAGGGGGGCCACTTCTTGTTCATTTTTCTCGCGGCCAAGGTGATACCTTATTGCTAAATTTAAATTATACCGGATCGCTTAATAATTGTAGCGATATTTTAAAAATAGTTAATCAATTTGAATCTTTCTATCATATGATCTGCAATAAAGCAAGTATAAAGATAAGGCTCTCTGATGTTTTTAATAAGGCTGTATTATTTTCACAATATAAATATTTGACAGATTCTTTAAATACAACATTATTTTTTTCGTATCATAGTCGCCTTCCTCTTCTTTATATCGATGCAGCTCATTACTTAAAAGAAAAGTTGAAAGGTATTGCTGATAGCATACTATCTCAATGGAGTAGCGCATTTGCCTCGATTTCTATTAAAAATAATGAAAATGATCAATACGATATAGAGCTTTCAAATGCTTCTATTTCTTTGGCTCATATAGCCCCTGATAGTCATCACTATAACCTAGACTTTTTAGAAGAAAGTGCTAATAATTCTTCTTCACATCTGCTTAATAATAGCCACTACGAGACTATAATTCATCATTCAAAAGTACTCAATATTCCTATCTCCTCTAAGCCTATTAATTTAAAGCATACCTCTATAGGTTATGATTTAATTATTTTAGAAAGGAAAGAAGGTGTGAGGGAGCTATCGTTTCTATTATGGGACATAATTCATGCTTTCTTTGAGCATGAAGGAAAGAAATTATGTTTAATTTTATCTTATAAAAGAGCTAATCTTGTATTATCGCATAAAAATCTAACCCTATGCTTAGATGAGTATTTCCTGGTACCAAGATCTCTTCGACCTCAGTTGCAAATAAATGAGTTATGGTATGTTATCAAAAAGGATCGCAATAATCGTATTCATATGATTGCTCAGTTAAAGCCTATATTAGAAAGTCTTTCTATTGGCCAGCATAATTTTATGAGTGTTTGTAAGGAAGCTAGATTTTTAAAATCTGATATTCGTCAGGTAAATATCTTATTAGATCGTATAAAAGTAGGGAATTATACAGTATTCATGGACGGTTTAGAAAAACAGTTTATGGTTGGTTTTGGTGATTATGGTCATAGATTAATAGCTCTTCAATTTTTGGAATTTTTTTATAAACTGATGTCAATCAAGTATGATAATATAGGCAGATTCTATAACATCAACATCACAAATGCTACAAATGTATCTGCCCACTCTAATTCTTTGCATACTAGTGTCTATCTTAAACCTATTGAGCTGCGTTCAAAGCGATTTAGCGAAGATTCATTTCCAAAAAATTCAGCATCTCGTACGGTTCCATGGTGGACGGGCCTATTCAGTGCAGCCTATGTTGGTGTTAACAATCTGAAAAGTTTATTGAATATAGATCAATTTTTTACTACCTCATCTGTGCATAAAAATGCCTGCGATAGCGCTAAAGGCAGAGAAATTTATGGTTTAGAGGTGTTTTCTGTAAAGGAAAGAACATTAGAGTCGCATGCTTCATCTAGTTATACAGCTAAACTCTCTAGCATATTATCCAAATTTTTTCACGATCCTGTGGTGCAGAAGAATTTTTCTATATGCTCTCTATTGGTTGATGCTTGGTTTCAAAAGACAGAGGCAGGTAGAAATTTACAGATAGCCGATTATAAAGAGGACAAGAGACTTGCTGAAGCGAGACTTGCTAAAGCTTGTTTTTTTGCTCGTATTTTACGGGATAAGAAAAAAATTCATGTGTCTTATAAAGACTTTTGTGATATAAACGATACCTTGTATTATACAGATTTTTTTAAGCAAGGCGATCAGACTTGGCAACTAGGTGATCGAGAAATAGTTTGTCGTGATGAATATGGGGAGCAAAGATATAATAACCACTGCCCTCATACACAGTCTAAATAGATACATGGTATGCTCTCTAAACTGGATGCCTGAAGCGTTCGTCTGTCTAGAAGGATAGGATGTCAGCTCATCACTCAAAGCACCTGCTTCAATGATGGCCTTGCATTTGCTTAAATGATGCTCTTTGTTTGATAGAGGGGATGGTCTTGTAATGACGAGTATATTAAGCGAGAATATGTATCTTGTCGATTAAAGTAGGTTGGGAGCATCAATACTCATCATGCTCTTATATCTTAAAAAATTGTTCTCATAGACTATATTCAATGCAAGGAAAATATCATGGATACGATAGTGATCCCTCCTCCGTCTAGTTATGTTAAGAAAAAATCTCATATTAGCGCTTATTTAAGTGCACAATCAGGAATGGATGCAAGCAGTTTTGCCTTAAAGAAAAAGACGTCTAATTTGTTTCGTCCTCGTTTTAAAGCGCAACGGATGATAGATTTGCGTCACTTTAATCGTGTGCTTCAAATTGATCAAGACCGTCAACGAGTAGAAGTGGAGGGGATGACCACCTATGCTGATCTTGTTGCCGCTACACTTCCCTATGGGTATATGCCGGCAGTGGTGCCTGAGTTAAAAACGATTACGGTGGGTGGCGCTTTATCAGGCATCGGTATAGAGTCTTCTTCGTTCCGCTATGGATTGATGCATGAAACAGTATCGCAATTTGATGTTTTATTATCCGATGGTCGAGTTTTAGATTGTCGTCCTGATAATGAACAGAGCGATTTGTTCTATGCTTTTCCAAATACCTATGGCACCTTGGGATATGCCTTAAAAGTAACGCTGAAATTAGTGCCTGTATTACCTTATGTGAGGTTGAAGTTTGATCATTTTCATGATCCTCAGCAGTTTTTTGCAAGTTTAATCTCCCAATGCTCGACCCATCGTAACAGTGGGTCATTGGCATTTATCGATGGGGTTATTTTTAGTGCCAGCCATCAAGTATTGGTTAGTGCAGAAATGGTTGAAAAGGCGCCCTATGCTAGCAATTATAAATATATGAAGATATATTATCGGGCTGTGGAAAGCAAAGAGGAAGATTACCTGAGTATCGCGGATTATATTTGGCGTTGGGATTCGGATTGGTTTTGGTGCTCGCAAGCCTTCTATATGCAGCAGCCGATGCTTCGTGCCTTATTAGGTAAATGGGCGCTACACTCTAAGATCTATGCTAAGGTTATGAGATTTATAAAGTATAATCGCGTTGTGCGTTATGCTTTAAAAAAGTATTGGTCTTCACGTGAATGGATTATTCAAGATGTTGCTATTCCCATTGATCGGGCTTTAGAGTATTTAAGTTTTTTTCAGACTGACATTGGTCTTACTCCCATTTGGATTTGCCCTACCTATGCAAATAATCAGTCCTCAGAATATGGTTTCTTTCCCATGCAGCCGGATCAGCTTTATGTGAATTTTGGATTTTGGGGCTCTGTACCTGTTCATTCAAAGCGTGGATTCTATAATCGGCTGATAGAGCAGCAAGTGCTCGCTTGTGGTGGCCATAAATCTTTATATTCTGAATCGTATTATACCGAGTCGGAGTTCTGGAAGATTTATAATAAAGAAGATTATGAGAGCTTGAAACAAAAATATGATCCTCTAAGTCTATTTAATTCTTTATATCTGAAATGTATCACAAAAGTTTCAGATGAGGATGCTTAACCATAGTTTAGTCAGAAAGTTGGTTGATGCTCGGTTATGTGATCATGATGCGTATGATGGATTGCTTTGAACATATACCACTCGTGAATGAAGATGAGAAGTGGGCTACTGTGAGCGGTATATTTTTTTTTGGCTGCTGAAAACTGAATGTTCGCTCAGCCACTTAAGGGGACAATCGCGGTTTTCCCCTGAAAAATTCCCATCGCGATGAGCCACTTCAAGTGTATGCCTCGCATCTTGTCAGTGGGGTGGGTATATATTGAAGCTTCTGCTTCACATTTATCGAGGAATATTGGATAATATGTTCCCTATGTTACAACGTACTTCTCTTTATTCAGAACATCTCTTAGCGGGTGCCCAATGTGTCAATTTTGCTGGATGGGATATGCCGCTGCATTATGGATCACAAATTGAAGAGCACCATCAGGTGCGTCAAAAAGTGGGTATATTTGATGTCTCGCATATGTGCGTGATCGATCTACAAGGCGTGGGCGCGACGGATTTCTTACGCTATATTTGCGCGAATGATGTTGCTCGTCTTAAACAGCCGGGTAGGGCATTATATACCTGCATGTTGAACCCTACTGGTGGTATTATTGATGATTGTATTGTTTATCGCTTATCAGCGCAGGCCTATCGAGTCGTCGTGAATGCAGGGACTCGCGATAAAGACTATGCTTGGTTGCAGCAACAGGCTCATGGCTATGATGTGGGCATGACACAACGCCTGGATTTATGTATTATTGCTGTACAAGGACCGAAAACTCCTGAGATCATTTCATCTGTATGGGATGCAGACATCAGCCCACAATTGCTGGGGTTGCGCCCCTTTCAATTTGTTGAGCATAAAGATCAACTGATGGCCCAAACAGGTTATACAGGTGAATATGGTTTGGAAATTATTTTACCAGCTGATGAGGCGCCTGTTTTTTGGCGGGATTGTATTAAGCACGGAGCGGGCCCCTGTGGATTGGCGGCAAGAGATACCTTGCGTCTTGAGGCAGGGCTGAATTTATATGGTGTGGATATGAATGAGTCAACGACGCCCTTGAATTCTAACTTAGCTTGGACGGTATCTTGGACTGATGCAGCACGAGACTTTATAGGAAAACAAGCTTTGCAAGAGCAGCTATCGATAGGCATTCCTAATCAATTGGTGGGATTAGCGATGCATAAACCTGGGGTATTAAGGTGTCATCAGTCGATTTATACTGAGGATGCTTCCTCATCGATTGGGGCCGTTACGAGTGGAGGCTTTTCTCCAACCTTAGGGCATGCCATTGCATTAGCACGGATACCGTCACAGATACAGCATCATTTATATATTGATCGACGAGGAAAGCGAGTACCCGTGAGCCGGGTGCCTCTCCCATTTTTAAAATTGAAAAGACCATCTTGATGGTCACGAGGAGTATCCATGGCAAAAATATTGGATGGTTTACGTTATACCCAAACACATGAAT
>JABABH010000199.1 GCA_014238325.1 Coxiellaceae bacterium
ACAACGAGGATGATGCCGAAACGGACAGAAGAGCTGCTTGATGGCGGTTCACTCTATTGGGTGATCAAAGGCAATATTCAGATTCGCCAAATCATTACGGATATACGAGAGCATACGGATAAAGAGGGTATTAGGCGCTGCGATTTGGTGTTCGAACCAAGGTTGATTCACACTTTGTGGCAACCGCGTCGACCTTTTCAGGGGTGGAGATATTTGAAAGGCGAAGATGCGCCTGATGATATTGATATGCGAGAAGGCTCACAAACTCTTCCCCCTGACTTGCAGCTTGAATTATCAGAATTAGGCTTATTGTAAGACATTGTGCCTTTGAAATTGTCCCGCCTGACTTAACCTTCCTCCTTTACCAAGATTGATCCAATTACTTACTTAGGGGTAATTCCCCTTGCTAATGAGAAGATATTAGGAGATGTTAGATCTAGGGCGCCACGGGATAGTTTTGAGTGTGGGGAGTTCAGCATGTTTATGCAGGCCGATAGAAATGTAAGTCACGCATACATAATTGTATGCGGAAATGAAAAAGGTGGTTCAGGTAAAACAACCACTGCTATGCACATTATTACATCTTTGCTTAATAGCGGGCATAAAGTTGCCAGTCTTGATCTTGATGTCAGACAGCAGAGCCTTACACGTTACATAGGAAATCGCAAAAACTGGATACATAAGAATGGTTTGAAATTACCTATTTCAAATCACTTTAATCTGGTTCAATCACATGCAGATAGTCTGTTGGAAAATCAAAATTTTGAACTGAACAATTTTTCAAAAATTGTTCAACAAGTTGAAAAAACGCATGATTTTATCGTTGTGGATACTCCGGGACATGATAGCTATTTAATGCGCCTTGCTCATTCAATGGCAGATACCTTGGTCACACCGTTAAATGATTCCTATGTCGATTTTGATGTTTTGGGTCACGTTGATCCGGTGACTGGTGAAGTGTTAGAAATTTCTCATTATGCAGAAATGGTTAGAGAAGCTCGCCGTCATCGACGTTCTGCAGATAATGGAATATTGGACTGGGTGGTAGTGCGTAATCGGCTGTCTCATTTGGGTTCAAAAAAAAAATCCAACATGCTTGATAGTCTGCAAAACTTATCCATGCGTTTAGGTTGCAGACTTGCAGAAGGTATTTCCGAGCGTAATATTTTCCGAGAATTGTTCCCAATCGGTATGACAGCTGTAGATGAATTCAGTGATGAAAACCTTGGTTCAAGAACCAATGTTTCGCACCTTGCGGCAAGACAGGAAGTCAGATCCTTGATTTCCGCGCTTCGTCTACCCATTGATTCCGCAGGATTAAGACGCGCTGAAGCACGTAAGCATTGGATGGCAAATGCAAACAAGCCCGTTGAGAAACTTAGAATTTTTGCAGATTAAACAAGAGCTATTTGTAAATTCTATCTGTAAAAGTTTTTGATACCCATTCCACACATATTCAAGTGACATGTGGGGGATGGCTGGTTACACTGCAATATGACCAACCATCCTGTTACCTCATGACCGGCTTCATAGCCATTTTTGCAGCACTAATGTTATTGGCTGGTTTCGTATGGCTATTCATATCAATGCCAGCAAAGAAAATCGCCACGATTTTAGCCGACGGCTTGCCCATATTAACGATTTTGGGCGGGGGACTTTTAACAATATTAGGGCGAGGAATTGTCGGGATTCCTTTATTGGCGCTTGGTCTTGCTTGGTGGATGAGGCTAAGGAGTGCACGTAAGAAAGTGAGCAAATATCCCTTATCAATCATCCGATCCGCATCCGTAGAGTTGGAATTTACCAGAGATTTTACTCACATGAAT
>JABABH010000200.1 GCA_014238325.1 Coxiellaceae bacterium
GCCGCTTTCGCCACTGGTGTTCCTTCCGATATCTACGCATTTCACCGCTACACCGGAAATTCCACTTCCCTCTACTATACTCAAGATACCCAGTATCAGATGCAATTCCTAAGTTAAGCTCAGGGCTTTCACATTTGACTTAAATATCCACCTACGCGCGCTTTACGCCCAGTAATTCTGATTAACGCTTGCACTCTCTGTATTACCGCGGCTGCTGGCACAGAGTTGGCCAGTGCTTCTTCTGTGGGTACCGTCAGGCCACAAAGGTATTAGCTTTATGGCTTTCTTTCCCACTGAAAGTGCTTTACAACCCGAAGGCCTTCTTCACACACGCGGCATTGCTGGATCAGGCTTTCGCCCATTGTCCAATATTCCCCACTGCTGCCTCCCGTAGGAGTCTGGGCCGTGTCTCAGTCCCAGTGTGGCTGATCGTCCTCTCAAACCAGCTACGGATCGTTGCCTTGGTAGGCCTTTACCCCACCAACAAGCTAATCCGACGCAGGCTCATCTTACAGCGCGAGGCAAAAAGTCCCCCGCTTTGCTCCTAAGAGATTATAAGGTATTAGCCCAAGTTTCCCTGGGTTGTTCCCTACTATAAGGTAGATTCCTACGCATTACTCACCCGTCCGCCACTCGCCATCAGGGAGCAAGCTCCCCATGTTGCCGTTCGACTTGCATGTGTTAGGCATGCCGCTAGCGTTCAATCTGAGCCAGAATCAAACTCTTCAATTAAATCGAAAAGTCGCCTAAATCTTTATCTAGACGACAAAAGGCTCGACACAAAACACTGTAGTTTGTTAACAGGTTCTGTGTCAATTGCTTTAGTAACGCAACTTCTAACACAGTACCCACACAAACTGCTTTCAAATTTTACTGCTAATTTTTAAAGATCGTCTCCGGAAAAACCAGAGAAAGGAAGGTCATTCTACCCTTCCAGAAACAAATGTCAACAAGAAAATAAAACTTTTTTCTTCAAAAATTCGAGCCTCCTAGATAACTAAAATAAATCTAATCATCACGTCTATATATGCCTCACGCGCCACTCTAAAGTAAGCGCTTCCAGAAGGCACAAGCCCGGCTTCCCGAAGTCCTGCTAACGGTGGTGATCATACGCTCAATAAAAGCAAGAAGCAACACAAATTATAAAAAAAATGTAGCCGGAAGCTTTTTATCTAAACCGAGAACGAAAAAGCCGCCAACAAGAAACTTGTATAGGAGGCATCTAGGGAGCTCCCACCGAGCTAACAGCTTGATAAATCGTGGCGATTGAAACTCAAGTCTCATTTCTATCAGAGACTTCCCGCATCCATCGGCATCACCAGCACTCAGACCTGCTAAGCTTCGCCAGCTGCCTTCTCGCTAAGCGTTCGCCGGGGGAAACACTCTATGGTGCTTTAAGTCACACGAACAGGCTCTCCAGCCTTGACAGGATCTAAAAAAATCATACGGTTTTGGGGTTTACAATAGGTTTCCCTAATGCCAAACAAAACGAGGCCGAAAGCCACGAGGTATAATAACGGCATAATTGACAGCGCCACGGTAAAATCATGAATAAATAAGTGATTAGCATCACGCCCCTGAGCTACATTATCGATTACAAAACCTACGACGATTGGCACAAATGTCCCAAATAACATGACCATGCCACTATTAACACTTAAAGCACTCGCTTTTAATTCACCCTCCGCATATTCTGACATAATAGCAAAACCAAGATTTTGTCCTGCTGCCGAAAGACCTAAAGCAGAGAATAAAACAACAAGCAGCCAAAATGGGCAGTAAGCCGTATATATAATTTCTGTGGTGCTGAATAATCCCAACACAGCAGAAAATAAAACATAAGGTTTCCTGCGTTTGGTAAGATCAGATAAAAGACCTAACAACGGGCAGCCTAATGCATATCCTATCCACATTGCACTCATAATATAGGCAGCCGAAGCTTGTGACAGCCCCCGCAAGTGCAGATAATGTGTTCCCCATACTGCTGCCATAAGCGCAATAGATACGTATACAGCCCCCGAGTACACCGCTATAATCCAGATTTTTTTATTCGTAAACAATCGTTTTGCTTGAACACCTAGCTGCTCCGTTTTTGAAAGATACAAGACGCTTTGGTTGCCTTTGTTCCGAGGTTTATTTTTCACAACTATGATAGACAATAACATCAAAAAAATTCCAAAAACTGCTATTTCATTTAAAACATAGCGCCAATTGCCGTGCATTTTTTCCAATAGAGCTACAAGCGGGCCACCTGCAAGCATCGGGCCCAAGGTTCCCAAAAACTGCGACATACCAACCAATGAACCTAAATAGCGCAACGGAAACCAAGTATGAATGACCGATAATAAACAAACAAAAGCAAATGAAGAGCCGAACCCCATCAATGCCCGGCTACTTAAAGCTGAATAAAAATCCGTAGACTGAGACAAGAAAAAAGTAGACATGGCGCAAACGAAAATAGCAAAAACTAAATTTCGCTTCACACCAAATTTATCTACAAAGATTCCAATTGGAACTTGCATAAGACCATATACTGCATAATATACTGCGCCAATAAAAGCAAACTCTTTTGCGCTCAGCTGCAAGGATAAAATAATTTGCTCAGATAGCGTGCCGACAAACCCCCTTAAAAAAAATTCATAAAAGAAAAAAGAAACGACAGTTAACCAAATCAAAATAGCTCTTTTAGAAAAATCTCTCTGCACAAACACCTACTTATGCTGGTTCATGTTGTATTTCTTGCAATAACGACGCATGCTCACTTTTTCTCCAGTCTTCAAAATGACTAACGGCTTTGTCCATTTCTGCAAAGGTCGCGAGCTGAAACAGCTTCTCCCCCTCTTTTACTAAAGGTAAATTGGCTTTACCCACGACAATGCCATCTTGGGAGGCCAAAAGATTGACATCATATCCCGCTCCAAATGGGTCCCGAATCACACTAAGCAGCTGGTCTTTTTCCACTTGCTGGCCTAATTTTATACGAGAATAACTGATTCCACTGGTTGGTGCGTGCACCCAAGAACTCCCCTCTACAAAAAATGAGGGAAATGATTTACGTGCTTTGCTCGTATTGTTGGTCACAAACATCTCTAAACGAGTCATCACATTGTTAATGCTGCGCAAACCCATACGTATGGCATTCTCGTCAAATCGCATGGCCTCCCCAGCCTCATAGACTAAATACGGCAATTTTTGGACATACGTAGTCTCCCGCAATGAACCCGGTGTTATTTTAACGTTTGAGATGATTGGTGCCGTACAGGCTAAAGCAAGCTCTCTTTCTTTTTTATTATTAAAATCAATAAAAATTTGAGGGAAATTACTATAATTTAAAGGACCTGTCTGTAAATCTATCACATAGTCCGCCAAGGTTAATATTGATTTATTGAAAACATGAGCAATCCGTTGCGCATGCGTACCATCTTCTAGACCAGGAAAGCTTTGATGCAACAATCCACCGCCAGGCAACTCTCGAGATTTATTAATAAACCCGTATACATTGAAAACCGGCGCGGCAATCAAAGTGCCTTTTAAACGCTTAATACTGACTTGAGAAAGTAAACGATTAATAATCTCGGTACCATTCAATGCATCCCCATGGATTGCCGCTATCACTAGCAAACAGGGACCTGGCTTTTTGCTATGCATGACCTTGATTGGCATATGCATAGGTGCGCAACTAAAGAGCTCTGGCAGTGGCAACGCTAAGGACAGCGACTCTCCTGGATAGATGGTCTCATCGCAAATCGAAAAGTTAGCATTTTTCATAAAAATCAGTAGTATTGCTGTCAACTATCGGAAAGATTACTGACCTACCCTAACAAAAATAATGAGTAATCTCAACTCTGCCTGTCAAATTTTAATCAGCCCCCCTTATAACCTCATAAAATACAGATAAAAATGTATTAGTATTGCTATTGGGTATCCTTTATTTAGGTTGTCAGGTGCGTTGTTGACTCATAGAGAAATCACGTCATACAGACATGATTTGAAGGTCATAACATTTTACCCGGTATGAAGGCTTAGAATCGAGTCACTCGATCATAACAAGTAGGAGGGCGCCCGGCTTTATGGTAATAGCTTTGATGTTCTGCTTCTGCCGACCAAAAAGTAGTAGCTGCACGTATCCTTGTCGCTGGGATCGTATGTTTCGTATGTAGCTTTTCTTTTAACCATTGAGCCGTATATTTTTGAGCATCATTTAAATAGAAGATCACGCTAGAATACGATTCTCCACTATCCACTCCTTGTCGATTGAGCTGAAAGGGATTGTGGATTTCAAAAAAATATTGCGTCAAATTTTTATAATCTATTTTTTCTGGATGATACAAGACCCTTACCGTTTCTATATGCCCTGTTTTTCCTAAGCAAACTTGCTCATAAGTAGGATAAGCTACATCACCACCCATATAGCCCACTTCAGTGTGTAGCACACCCGGCAATTGTTGCATAGCATACTCAACTCCCCAAAAACAGCCGCCACCATAGATACCTTCTTCTGTATCAGTGATACCCCTCGCTCCTATCCATTCAATTGCTCGTGAATTAACGCAATGCCGCAGATTTTTAAACGTGAGCCCCTCTGCTAAAAACACATGCCCTAGATGTGCATGGCACCGATGGCATAGAATTTCTGTGCGCCGGCCGTCCATATCAGGTTTAGTATCAAGCGCATTGGGTAGTTCATCATCAAAACTGGGCCAGCCACATCCCGAAAAAAATTGATGTTTCGAAAGAAATAACCCCAAACCACATCGTCGACAAATATACGTTCCCACGTCTGAAGGTCGATCGTACTTACCTGAATACGCAGGCTCTGTCCCTTTTTCATGAACAATCCTCAAAATATCTGGGGTTAAGGTCTGTATTTTATCTAACATCTCTGACTATGTTATCATGCTTAAAACACCATCAGCCAGATTTGAAGTGCATCCCTAAGCCATCGAGTCACGCGTTTCATCAAAATCCAGAGACTGTCATCATCTTTCTACCCCTTGAATAAAAGACTGATCATGCTGCTAGTCGGATCCAAGCATTGAAAAATACAAATAAAATCAAAGCAATACAATCATTTTTGCTAGACACATCATGAAAGCAAGCCTATGCTCTTCATAAAAATATAAACCGATCTCTTCGCTATTGAGCAAAAGATGAGTATAATTTCATCTTTAGGTCGATAAGAGGAACCATCATGAAAAAGAAGTTAGTTGCATTGGTGATGGGATCCCGTTCAGATTGGGAAACCATGAAATATACCTCTGAGTTACTCAGCTTATTAGGTATTACTTATCACGCTCAAATTATATCAGCACATAGAACACCTGATTTATTAAGCGAATTTGCACAATCTGCTCAAGAACGGGGCTTCCAAACCATGATTGCTGCAGCAGGCGGAGCTGCACACTTACCCGGGATGCTGGCTGCACATACCTGCCTACCTGTTATTGGCGTTCCGATTAGAAGCCAAGCTTTAAATGGGATCGATTCACTGCTTTCTATCGTTCAAATGCCGGCAGGCGTACCGGTAGCCACTATGGCTATTGGTGTTCCCGGTGCAAAAAATGCTGCGCTGTTTGCAGCTGCCACTTTATCGATCTCCCATAAAGCTATCCAGACTGCTTTGCATCATTTTAGACAAGAGCAAACCCAAGCTATTCTGGAGCATACGGAACTGGCATCAATAGACAGCCTAGCATGAAAGTCGGCATCTTAGGTGCAGGTCAACTCGCACAAATGCTCATATTAGCAGGGCAACCCTTGGGATTAGAGTTTTATCTCTATGCGCCTGAAGCCAATTCTACCACCCAGTCATTGGCTCCCACCACGATAGGGAACTATACCGACCTCGATATATTAAACCGCTTTACTGCCCGCTTGGACAGGATCATCTATGAAAGTGAAAATATCCCAAGCAGCACGATTGCATATCTTGAAAATCAAACGGTCACTTATCCAAAGGCTTCTATCCTTGCCTGTGCACAAGATCGATTACTAGAAAAAAATCTGTTTCGGCATTTAAATATTCCCACTGCCCCTTATTATGCGATCCAAAGTAAACAAGGTTTGCATGCGATCATAGAAAAAATACCTTTTCCTTTTCGAATTAAATCAAGGAAAGGCGGCTACGATGGAAAAAATCAAGCCATCATCAAGCATCAAGATGATCTTGATGCCCTGACTACTCATCAATGCCACGATGCTATTGTAGAGGCTCACATTGATTTTGATCGAGAAGTTTCCATCATTGCTGCAAGGAATAAAAATAAAGACATTGTATTTTATGATCTATGCGAAAACTACCATCAGGGAGGCATTTTAAGAACTACTCAAAATAAACCTAATGATCCGCTCTTCGAACAAGCGAAAGCATACCTATTAAAAATAGTTGAACATTTCAATTATATTGGCGTGTTTACCTTAGAGTGTTTTGTCCAAAACCAAATATTATTAGCCAATGAAATGGCACCTCGTGTTCATAATTCTGGTCACTGGACTATTGAAGGGGCAGAAACCAGCCAATTTGAAAACCATCTGAGAGCAGGTATGGAGCTCGAACTAGGACCCACCACTTCATTAGGATATAGCACAATGATAAACTGTATTGGCCAGTTACCTGACAACTTGGCAGCTATCAAAACCATCCCTAACTTATTTTTTCATGACTATTTTAAACAACCTAAGCATTACCGAAAGCTTGGACATATGACTTATATCACAAAACAGAAGCTGATCATTGATAGCAAAAATTCTGATTTATTTTCCAATACAAAACTCCGAGAATATTTTCCCCAACAAATCGTCTGAAGTAAACTCACCTAAAATTTCAGATAGATGGTGCTGAGCATGACGTAATTCTTCGGCAAGCAACTCCCAAGCGACAGGCTCGCTAAACATCATCTTGGCTGATAAAAGCTTTCTCTCAATTGCAGCTATAGACAAAAGATGTCTTTTCCTCGCAGAAAATGTTCCACTTTCCGATGGCTGAAACCCGATGACTTTCTTTAATTGCTCTAATAATACTGAGTATCCCTGCTTATTCTTAATCGACATATTAACGATGATATGTTTCCCAGTTTCAACAACCTTAGGAGATTCCTCCGTCAAATCTATTTTATTGCGGATAATTATCCTTGGCATGTCGGCATGAATTCCTAAAAAAGAACATAGCTCTTTCGTAGCCTGATCCATGTTGTCTATGGGTTCTTCAATGGCATCCATCATCAAAAAAACAAGGTCCGCCCGCTGGGAAGCAGTCTTGGCCCGATGTATGCCCTCTCGTTCAATCTCATCTTCCGTACTACGCAATCCTGCAGTATCGGATAGGTGAATCGGTATTCCCTCTAATAGGAGCGTCTCTCGCAAAACATCTCGTGTCGTGCCAGATATTTCTGTCACTATGGCTCGATCTTCTCCACTTAAATAATTTAATAAACTAGACTTTCCTACGTTAGGCTTTCCTACAATAACCAGATTTACACCATCTTTCAATAAAATTCCTTGCTTCGCTTGCACTTGCAGTTCTAATATCTGTTGATGTAGGTCGACTATAGTCTGAAAAATATGAGCATGGGTTAAAGTCGGAATACCTTCTTCAGGAAAATCAATATCAGCTTCTATTTCCATCTGCAATCGTATAACTTTCTCTCTCAATTGAATGATCGTCTTGGAAAACTCACCTTGCAAGGACCTGGCTGCTGCTCGTGCTCCTTCTTCGGAAGAAGCATAAATTAAATCAGCAATGGCCTCTGCTTTTAATAAATCTATTTTTCCATTTAAAAAAGCACGTTCAGAAAATTCTCCTGGTCGTGCTAGGCGAGCGCCCTGCTCCAATACTGTCTCCAGCAGGGAGGTTAAAGCCATTGGACTACCATGTCCATGTAATTCTAAGACATCTTCGCCCGTAAAGGAGTAGGGTCGGTTAAAAAATATAGCCAGCCCCTCATCCAAACATGCTCCTTTTTTATTTCTAAATGAAGCATAGATAACTCGTCTTGGTTGAGGAATAGTCCCTAAAATAGCCTTTGCTATATCTTGGGTACGGGCCCCAGAAATACGAATGACCCCTATCCCAGAGGTACCCATCGCTGTCGCACGAGCTGCGATAGTAGCTTCTTTTTCTGGAAAATTATGTATAAACTCATTCATACTTCAATGAAGATGATTGTTTTGGTGAACCTATCTATCCGCTTGATGTAGAATCCCATTCTCAATACTCACGACTCTAGCAATAGAATAAGAGAGAATTGCTTGCTCTTATTTGTTTTTAACACGCTTATGCTTCAGTTTCATTTTGTGGCTTTCATACGTTTTATTAACATACCATTGTTGTAAGGTTTGAACTAAGTTATTAGTAATCCAATACAATACCAAACCTGTAGGAAAATTAATAAAAAACATAGTAAATACGATGGGTAACAACCACATCATCTTCTTCTGTGTTGGATCAGCAACTGCAGGCGATAAGTGTTGTTGTAGTAACATCGTTAATCCCATAATAATCGGTAAGATATAATAAGGATCTTTTGCAGACAAATCTTGAATCCAAAGCATAAAGGGTGCTTGACGCAATTGTACACTCTCAATAATCACAGAATAAAAGGCAATAAATACTGGAATTTGTATGATCATGGGCAAACATCCGCCGACAGGATTAATTTTCTCCTGTCGATAAAGTTCCATGGTTGCACGACTCAATCCTTGGCGATCGTCAGCATAACGTTCTTTCATGGCTTGTAACCGCGGCTGAATTTCTCGCATACGAGCCATTGAGCGAAAGCTTTTTGCTGAAAACCAATAAAAGACAATTTTTATAACAATGGTTGTTATAATAATTATGTATTTTCTATCAGAATTTAAAAGAAAAAACTCTCCTAACTCTTTAGATTTGCCATATACATTTTCAGGTGAAGTACAATCTATTTCTTTAGCCAGATGTGA
>JABABH010000201.1 GCA_014238325.1 Coxiellaceae bacterium
ATTGACCCTAAAATGTTGGAATTGTCTTTGTATGCCGGCATTCCACATTTGCTGACACCTGTGGTTATTGATATGAAAGATGCTGCGGCTGCCTTGAGTTGGTGTGTGGCTGAAATGGAGCGACGATATCGAGTGATGGCAACGCTCGGTGTGCGTAATATCTCGGGATATAATACAAAAGTTACTGCAGCCGAGGCGGCTGGCACACCTTTGTTGGATCCTTTTCCAGCAGAAGGGGAGACTCCAACCGAGCTAGAAATATTACCGAAAATCGTGGTGATTGCCGACGAGTTTGCGGATATGATTGTGGTTGTCGGTAAAAAAGTAGAAACCTTGATTGTGCGTTTAGCACAGAAGTCGCGTGCGGCAGGTGTACATCTGATTTTTGCGACGCAGCGACCGTCAGTCGATGTTATTACGGGTTTAATTAAAGCCAATATTCCCAGTCGTATCGCTTTACAAGTGTCGTCGAAAATTGATTCTCGAACGATTTTGGACCAATCCGGTGCAGAGCAATTATTAGGTAAGGGGGATATGCTCTATTTAGCGCCTGGGTCTGCGGTGCCTGTGCGTGTGCATGCGCCTTATGTGCATGATGATGAAGTTCATCGAGTGGTGGAGCATTTAAAATCGCATGCGGAGCCTGATTATTTGCTTAATATATTGGATAATGCCACCATCGATGCTACGAGTACTCAGCCAAATAGTCCTGAGGGATATTCGGCTGATGAGGGTGAGCATGATCCACTCTATGATCAAATTGTTGATTTGGTGGTGCGCTCACGTAGACCCACGGTCTCGAATATCCGGCGCTATTTTAGGATTGGATGCCATCGTGCGGGGAGAATCTTAGAGGCCATGGAGAAGGCGGGTATGGTCAGCGCTATGGATGCCAATAATAGACGAGAAGTCTTGCTGCCACCGGTAGAAAAATAAATGATGGCTCACTGAACAGATAGGAAATATTGAGATGAAATACGGCTTATCTATAGTGATACGTTTCTTAGGATGCGCAGGCTTGATGTTTTTATCGACGGCATGGGGGACAGATCATCAAGCAACGTCTCAATTACAGACATTGCTGGAAAACTTGCAGACTTACCAAGCAAAATTTGAGCAAGCTCATTATAATGATCACCACCAGCTTGTCCAACAAGATCACGGATCCATCTTGTTGAAGCGCCCTGGAAAATTATATTGGGCAGTGGATGTACCAAGCCAACAGATTACGATCATCAATGGTCAGGTGCTCTGGATCTATGATGTTGCGCTGCAAGAGGCGACGAAAAGGGTATGGAAGCAGTCGGATAGTAGCCCTATTTTATTATTAAGTGGTTCGCCAGCTAAGCTACTTAAACATTTTAGCGTAGCCATGACCACTCCCTCTCCTGACCGACAGGTGTTTATTTTGCAGGCGCGCTCACAGCAAGCCATGGTACCTTGGATGCAGTTAGAATTTGTGGATCGGCATCTGGTGGGGCTCGCTTTTCAGGATAATTTAGGGCAGAAGCATGTTTTGCGCTTTATAGCCGTGAAATGGAATGCCCCCTTATCCGATCATTGGTTTGAGTTTAAGGTGCCCAAGCATGTCGATGTGATTGATCATACGCATCATGGAGGATGATGCATAGCATCGCGAATATGGATATGTCATTAGTGCTTTATAAAGATGTGTTGGCGGCCTTATTGGGAGGGGCCGTGGGCTCAGCTGCACGTTTTTTGCTATCTTATTATGTCCAAACGATCTTACCTAAGAATTTTCCTTGGGGGATTTTTGTGGTTAATATTGTGGGTTGCTTTTTGGCAGGTTTATTGTGTGGTTTTTTGCAACATCGTTTTGCCCTTTCTTCTTTTTATCGCAGCTTGCTATTTATTGGATTTTTAGGTGGATTTACGACCTTGTCTAGTGTGATCTTGGATACAGTGTTATTCTGGCAATCACACGCTTATGGGTTGGCCAGCGTTTATGTACTCGCATCCCTAGGTGTGTCGTTGAGTGCGACGGCCTTTGGTATCTGGTTAGTGCAGTAATACCTTATCTATTTGAGAAAATAAGTATGCTTGATTATAAATTTTGTCTTGAACATTTGGACCTCGTTGCTAAAAAATTAAAACAGCGAGGATTTGTTTTTGATAGTGATTATTTTATGCGTGTCATTGCTGAACGTAAGGCATGTCGGCAGTCCATGCAAGCTTTGCAAACGGAGCGCAATCGTCTATCTAAAGCGATTGGTGTGGCGAAACAAAAGGGGGAGGAGCCCTCAGACTTGATGGAACAAGCGGCTGTTTTACCCGAGCAGCTTAAAGCTCAGGAAAGCCGCATGACTGAGCTGGATGCAGCATTTGAAGCTTGGCAATTCACGATCCCTAATGTGCCGCATGATTCTGTACCGATCGGACGACATGAGGCGGATAATATTGAGGTTCGGCGTTGGGGAGAGATTCCTCAGTTTGATTATATTCCGAGGGACCATATCGCGCTGGGCGAAGGTCGAGGCATTGATTTCAAATTGGCGGCTCAATTGTCGGGTGCAAGATTTGTCGTATTATCCAAGCGATTTGCGCAGCTTCATCGGGCCTTAGGTGAGTTTATGCTAGATCTGCATATAGCAGAGGGATATGAGGAGGTCTATGTTCCTTATTTATTGCATGAGCATTGTCTTTATGGCACGGGACAATTACCTAAATTTTATGAGGATCAATTTGTAACGTCGGGACGCTCAAAGTTTTTTTTAATTCCAACGGCAGAAGTTCCATTAATGAATTTAGGACGTGACACTATTTTGGAGGAATCTGACCTACCCCAGCAATATGTGACTCAGACTGCCTGTTTTCGTCGTGAGGCGGGATCCTATGGTCAAGATGTGCAGGGTATGATTCGACAGCATCAATTTCAGAAAGTTGAAATTGTGCAGTGGGTCAAGCCTAGTACTTCTTATGAGGCATTAGAGTCCTTAACCTTGCAAGCTGAAAAAATATTAAAATTACTGGAATTACCCTATCGAGTGATGGCATTGTGTACAGGTGACTTAGGG
>JABABH010000202.1 GCA_014238325.1 Coxiellaceae bacterium
AAAAAAGAAAAAAATTATATACTGTTCTCACAAAATTTAAGCAGAAGATATTGGGATTAGAGGACTCAAGAAAAAGTAGGCTAGCACAAAGCGTGTTGAAAGAATTGTATGAGGGTTCGGACCCTGGAGAAGTACGAAAGTTTCCCAAAGAGCGTATAGGTGTAGTTCTAGCACTAGTTTATACGGCTATCCGGGATAATGAGCTTAGAGAGGGCTCGTTTGAAGATGCACTAGAACGAATGATTGATGGATTGTGTGAACTTCGAGGCAATTTTGATGATGATACTAGCATTAAAATAAATCCTAATACAGCTAATGTATGTGAGTCTGGAGCAGCTAATAAATTTATGGAAAAATTGGTGGGTGTGCATCCGGATGCGGTGTTTATTCTAAAAAATAGAGCAACGGCATCGCGTGATTTTTCTGATCGAGTTCTTTTAGCTATAGAAGCGCACGTAATGGAGCGTGAAAAAACATTATCAGCAGATGAGTTTCAGGCATTTGTTAAGGAGTTAAGTGAGGATGGGGATGCTTTTTTAGACGTTTGGGAAACGATGAAAATGGATGTGGTCAATTCATTTCTAAACGAATATCCGACGGTATATAAGAACGAGATGCAAGACCCTGAGCTGCAAGGTTTACTGCAGAGTGTCGTATATCTTAATGTTGCGGAGAAGCTTAAAAAATTTACTGAGGAAGAGAGAACGCTTGCAGCTGCAGCTGTAGCTGAGTGTGCACCGGGTCCTTCTGGTCTAGCGCGTTATAGGCGGTCAGTTTCCAGTTGCGATATTGAGTTATATAGGAAAGCGCAAGAGTTGAGTGACTTAAATTTGGATCCAAATTTTAATGCAGAAGAAGAAGCATTATCAATGGTATCAAATTTATATGATGAGAATGTTAATATTCGTGAAGGGATTGATTATTACTTAAAAATAAAAAATATAGTGCCTCACTTAAAGACGGTACAGGATAGGGCAGACTTATCTGAGACTCAAAAGACCATGAGACATTGGAAAGAAACGATTTTAAAGCCGCTATTACAGCATCCTATAACCTCTGTCCGAAGACGAGAGGATATAGCAGCCTTCCTTAAGCAGAGAAGAGAAGGCGCTTGGATTCTCACTATAAATGAACACATGATAGTCTTAAAAATATTAGCAGACCGTAAAATAGAATGGTCTGACGGCTTATTGTTTAAGGAGAAACAAACGTATAGTCAAGTGAGTCAATTTTTAAAAGTTTTTCGACAAGTCTATCCCGTAGATGTTGCCTATCATCTGTATCCTAGGCCGGATGCAATGAATATAGATTTAATTCAGGGAGCTTTAAAAAAATTATTAAATCCATTGAATTTTTATCGTCATATATTTTCGTATAGGAATGAAGAGTGGCGATTGCGATTGCACGATTTTGTCACCTTGATTCCAAGATTGAAGAGGTGGGAATTACAAGAAGTACAAGCATGGCTTAAAGCCTCACCCTCGATGCAAATGGAAGATCAAGCATTTTCCATACTACAACGAGACCAGTATCAGATCTATGGAAAAAAAATGATAGGCGCCTTCCTCGGTATGGATTTGGAGCAAATCTCTTATGAAGCTATATCGGAAGCATTAGGAGATATATCGATAGAACACTATCCTCTTGGCATAGAGGCCGAGGCTCATGCCAAGATTACGGAGCATATAAAAGTAGGGTGGAGACATCTATATCAGCAGCATAGGGAGTTAGGAGAAAGTAGCATATGGTGGATTCGAGCGTATATAGATGCTTATCACGGAAATCTTGCCGGTCTATTTATATTGGGTATGTTAAGCGGTTGGCAACAGGCTGTCCCTCACTTATCTAAGGCCATGCTGCCAGCTTTAACGCGTGCAGTGGGAGCGAGAGCCGCTGCTAGGCTTTTAGCGGGCATGCGAGCTGGCCCTGGAGCGGTGATGGGATTATTGCCTATTGGTTTAGGCATTCACCGAATAGCAACGGCTGAAACTCATCTGGAGCGTGTGCAAGGAGGGATACAGATAGCAGAAGGTACTGCCTATATCGTGGCAGCCGTAGTATTAGGGGAGATGGCGGCATTTGGACAAGCCATCCTTATGATAGCTTTTGCAGAAGTGAATGGGGAGCTTGCTTTTAAACATGATGAGGAAACTTGGCATATTGTTGAGAAACATACACCATGGCAAGCGCTAAAGCGTGGCTTTGAGGTGCTTGACAAAGTTTTTGAGTTAGAGGTGGAATCTTCACTAATCCTCTCCGTACAAGTCAGTTTGGTAGTAGAGCAACTTAAAAGATTACAGCACAAAGCAGACTCTCAACCTCAATTGACTTGGAGCGTGTTAGCGCCAATTATTGTAGGTGCTGTATCTCCTATTCTGAAAGATACCGTGAAAAGGGAGATTACTAAGCAAGCATATGATCAATTGAAAGCTCAGTACCCTCGTTATGTTTCTCAACTGGAGAGAGTGGGTAACTTTCGGTGCAGTGGGCCCGTGTCCTGCGGCGTATCGCGACTCATCAGTTGGGCGAAGGGTGAGACTGTACTACACTACCGGAAACGAATAGATCTTTTGTCTCCTGCCACGGTCTTATTGGATTCTAGTCAGCCAAGTTTTACTCCTCTTCAGGTGAAGGTAGCGGATGACTTTGGATTGTGGTTAGGAAAAGATAGTAATATGACGGAAATTATTGCTCCACGATCTAGCCTTGGAGAGACTTGCGATCGAGATAGCGACTCTATTAAGAAGATAAATGTGACGACCACGGCGGAGTGTACTGATTATAGGCAAAATGATAATGAGATACATCTCAACACGATATATTCCTGCCCCAATAGTCGCTATCGTATACAGCTGTTTCGCTCCGAAGGCCCTGTATTTGGCGTGACTCTTGTGAATGATAATCATCATAATCTCATGTCTTTGCCATTTGCGGAAAATTTGATGAGTTGTGATTTTATTCATTACCAGTTTCACATCAGTATCGTTGAAAATTTTTTAAGTGCAGGCACGTTTGCAGGGCATCCTAAAAATCAAGAGCGATTATTTCTGTATATGATGAACGAGGATGTTTTTCCAGAGAAATTTTTTAAAATTGAAGAGCCTTCTTCTTTGTATCTCAACATCTCTAATTATAAGTCTGTGGGTGTTCATTTTAGTACGTTGAAACAATCGATACATAAAGCCTTGATCTCAAATGTGCAACGTGTATTTTTAGATTTTCGCGGGTCACCGTTGTCTACAGCGCATGCCTTCATATGGTCGGGAGATCGCGTGGAGTACGGAAATTTCTTTTTGAATCTTGAGCTACAGCAAGTGGGTAAGTTGATTTTTCGAGGCCATCCAAAAAGCGTCCATCGTCTCACAGGTTTACCCAAGCAAATGGCATCGGTGTATTTACCGCCACGCGTTGAGGAGCCTTATAATACCCTAGATTTAGCTATTCCAGATCATCAGGATCAATCGCCTGCTGTTATCTTAGAAGGTCCAGGTACGGTCATCAAAGGTGATGATTTTGATATCAGTTATACCGGTATGAAAGGGGCGCTAGAATCGCGCTTGATACGGCGTCCGGATAATTCCACACTCATGATCATGCACTATGGGATCCCTTTGAATACTTGTTCAGGTCAGGTACAAAGCCAAGAGTCGAGGAGGCTTTATGATATTGGCTGTGAGTCTTCCAATATAAGTTTATCGTTATCCTATTCTCAAAGGGTGACGGTCTTTAGTTTATTTAAATGGAGATCGAGCCATTTATCGACAAGATTGCAGTTTTTGGGTACTCAGGCCTTACCGTTTCTAGTGATAGATGCAGGAGCTTTGTGGTTTGGAGAACTAGAGAAAATCGCAAATGCTATACCGCTTTCATTGATGAAGATGTTGAATGCGATTTTGGTAAAAAATACTCATCATCTAAGCTATACACGTCAATTAAATAATCCGATCCCCCTACCTGCCACCCCTCCTGTGCGCATA
>JABABH010000203.1 GCA_014238325.1 Coxiellaceae bacterium
CCACTAAGTCGAGTAATGAATTCGTCCCTAAACGATTTGCGCCATGCACAGACACGCAAGCACATTCGCCAGCGGCAAAAATACCGGGTATCACCTGCATGGTGTTATCTTGGCCTAAGCGCAAAGCTTGCCCATGAATATTGGTGGGGATACCACCCATCATATAATGGCAAGTGGGCATAACCGGAATTGACTGCTTCGTCACATCAACATTCGCAAATTTTTTAGACAACTCCATGATACCAGGCAAACGTTCACGCAAGACAGCTTCGCCTAAATGATCCAGCTTTAATAACACATGATCCTTTTGAGGACCTACGCCATGGCCTGCTTTAACCTCCATCACTATAGAGCGCGCCACGACATCTCGACAATCTAAATCCTTAAGATGAGGAGAATAACGCTCCATAAATCGCTCTCCCTCACCATTCACCAAATATCCCCCTTCTCCGCGTGCCCCTTCTGTGATCAAACAACCGACTCCAAAAATGCCAGTTGGATGAAATTGCCAGAACTCCATATCTTGCAAAGAAAAGCCCGCTCGCAAAAGCATCCCTAACCCATCTCCCGTATTGGTATAGGCATTGCTCGTCGTTTCATAAATACGACCTGCCCCCCCTGTTGCCAACACCGTTGCTCGCGTTTTAAACATCACGAGCTCACTGTTTTCCATACACATGGCCACCACACCTGCAATGCCATCTTCTTGATCACGAACTAAATCAAGCGCAAGCCATTCTGAGTAAAAATGCGTACCCGCTTCAAGATTTTTCTGATATAAGGCATGCAACATGGCATGGCCCGTACGATCGGCACACGCACAAGTTCGTCTGGCTAATTCCCCACCAAAATCACGCGTATGCCCACCAAAAGCACGTTGATAAATACGCCCATCGTCCAAGCGCGAAAATGGCAAACCATAATGCTCTAATTCATAGACCGCAGCCGGCGCTTGCTGACACATATACTCAATCGCATCTTGATCCCCTAAATAATCGGAACCTTTGACTGTATCGAACATGTGCCATTGCCATTTGTCAGGCACAACATTCCCGAGTGCAGCAGCAATGCCACCTTGCGCAGAAACCGTATGCGAACGCGTTGGAAATACCTTCGATAAAACCGCAACTTTATAGCGCTTTGACTGCGCCAACTGTAAAGCCGCACGCAAACCAGCGCCGCCCGCACCGACAATAATGACATCATATTCTTTTATAGGAAGATCGGTCACCAGCTAATATCCACCTCTAAATATACCAAAGAGACCCCAAAGACCATAAAATATCAATAAGGCTGCAAGTAAACCATTCAGGCAGTATCGAAAGGCACGGTGGTGAATATAATCCGTAAACACCGTCCATAAACCTATCCAGGTATGCCATAAGACGCTGAACAAGGTGACCACCGTAAAGAAGCGCACTCCCGGATTCGACAAAAAACTTGCCCATACCATCGGCGCCGAGTATACCCCACCATGCGTGAGCGCAAAAATTACCACGACCAGTGTATACAAAAATATCAACAAGGCCGTCACTCTTTGTACAATCCAGTCGAATAAACCACGACGATTCACGCGTTCTACCATATCCAGAAACCTAATAACACAATGATAATAAACGACAGCACTAAACTCATGATGGCCGTTATTTTACCTGCTCTCATCGACTCAAAATAACCTAAGTCCATCATTAAATGACGCATACCTGCGATACCATGAAAAAAAACTGCCGATAACATGAACCACACTTCTATACGCACACCCCGGTGTAACATCAGTACAAACAAATTTGCAAAAGTACGTGACGCATAAGCTTCATACAAAAGATATAACATGAAAGGCAAACATAAAAAAATAATCACACCAGACACACGGTGCAAAATAGATAGGATCGCAGTGAGCGGAAAATCAATTTTGGTCAGATCTAAATTAACGGGTCGTTTAGTATTCATAAACGCTCGAATAAATATTGTATCATGGTTCCAATTGACTCAACATTAGAGGGATCATGCCCGCTACTCAAGATGAGGAGATTATATCAGTCATGGGATCAGCATACAAACCATAAAGCACGGTTAGCAAATATTGCGCTTCTGCTCTATACAATAGCATGGCTAATGTTTATGATGAACTCACTCGAAAGATCCATCCTGGCATGAATATGGCAAGCTTTTAGATTGAGCATAGGAAAAAACTTCAATATGGTACCATTAACAATCCACGATGGCTGCTATATATTATTGAAAGAACACATCCAGAAAAGAGGACAGCCATGCCTGAAGAAGCAACATTAGTATACAAAAATCAAAAAATCACCCTTCCGCTTTGTTCGCCTACCTTAGGTAATGATGTGGTCCAGATCAATCAGCTGGCAGCACAGAAAATCTATACCTTAGATCCCGGCTTCAATGCTACGGCTTCTTGCACCTCTACCATCACCTTTATTGATGGAGACAAGGGAATTTTATTGTATCGAGGCTATCCCATTGATGCGTTGGCTGAATCCCAGGACTATATGTCCGTGTGTTATTTATTGATCCATGGAGAGCTGCCCACTGCAGCCGAGCGAAAAGATTTCATCCAAGCGATTCATAAACATTCTCTCGTTGATGGCTCTATTAAAAATATTTTTGATAACTTTCCTCAGGATGCACATCCGATGGGTATGCTATTAAGCACAGTGACGGCCTTGTTTATGACCCAACAGGACCCCTTACAGGCAACCCATACCGACAATAATATCTTAGCTGCCACCCGCTTGATTGCGAGCATGTCTGTGCTGGCAGCGATGTGCTATCGACATACCATCCATCAAGATGTGATCCCTTATCGCGCCGATATGAGTTATGCGGAAAACTTCCTCAATATGATGTTTAGCTCCTCCAAGCAAACAGGCACACCTCCCGACCCAACCTTAGTGGAAGCCATGGATCGTATCTTTATTTTGCATGCTGACCATGAACAAAATGCATCCACAACTGCGGTTCGGGTCGCAGGATCGACCGGCGCGAATCCATTTGCATGCATGGCAGCAGGTATTGCCGCACTATGGGGTCCCGCACATGGGGGTGCCAACGAGGCTTGTTTGGAAATGTTAAAAACTATCGGCCACGAAAAGCATATCCCCGAATACCTGAAAAAAGCCAAGGATAAAAACGACCCTTTCCGGTTGATGGGATTTGGGCATCGCGTCTATAAGAATTATGATCCTCGCGCCAAAATTATGCGTGCTACATGCCATCGCGTCTTAGATGCCGTAGGACGTCATGATGAACCGCTATTTAAGCTAGCCCTTCAATTGGAAAAAATCGCGCTAGAAGATTCTTATTTTGTGGAAAGAAAATTATACCCGAATGTAGATTTTTATTCGGGTATCACACTCAATGCGATGGGCATTCCTAGTAATATGTTCACGGTGATCTTTGCACTAGCACGCACGGTCGGATGGATGTCGCATTGGATAGAAATGGTGAATGATCCCGCACATCGATTAGCGCGACCACGGCAATTATATCAAGGACATACTACTCGACAGGTACCCACATCCTAGCTGAGGTGATTTCCCAATAAGATCCCTGATAGATTTTATGCCTAATATTCACAATTCCCATGATAAATATTTTCGTCTTGCGATGGAAGATATTCGCGTCGCGAAGGATTTTTTTCA
>JABABH010000204.1 GCA_014238325.1 Coxiellaceae bacterium
AGGAGCAGGAGGAATGTCTTTAGCTATAACAGCTTGATCGGATGGCTCCTGTGATCGTGATGCTTGTGAAGCGGAATGACGCGATGATGGTTTTAAGTTGCTAGAATTAAAGGCGCGTATTTCCTCTATCAGCATCGCATGGTCTGGGTTGCCAGCGGCCTGAATAACAGCGTTTGTTTTTGGCGGCGCAGGAGGAGCAGGAGGAGCAGGAGGAGCAGCAGGAGGAATGTCTTTAGCTACCATTTCCAATGGTTGGCTGTGAGTAGCCGTGGCAGCCTGCTTTTTTAGAATGGGATCTAAAAAAAATGCTAGCTGGGCTCGAATTTTCGTCACTTTATAGGTTTGCTGAGAGACAGGTGTTTTAAAGCGTTCTACTAAAGATGCTATGGGTTGGGGAGACAAGCTTATAGGTTTTATCATCCCAAAATTTTTGATCAAAGGTGCAATAGGCGTTGTTACTTGAAACGATGGATGAGCCATCACTTCGTACTGTTGTACTAGAGAATTGACTTTGTTAGAAGGGAGAGGCTTTGCTTTGTTATCAGGGCTGGTCGAGAAACTCATCGAGGCATGGTGTTGCGATAGGTCGGTTTGAGGTAGAGATGGTTGTGCTTGAGGCGTGTTGGACTTTGGGGTAATAGGCGTCGTTGTTTTAACCATTAAATCAGCTAGGCCTTCAAAATTTTTAATTAAAAATTGTACGCGTCCGGCAAAAGGATGGGTGCTCTTCACACTTTGAACGGGTCGTTTAGCGAAGGTTATCGAGACAGTTTGTGGTGATACCGCTTTAGATCGATCCGGTTGGGGTGTAGGACTGTTGTGCTGTAGGGTATTGGAAGATGGATAAGATGCCATGAGTGCCTCTCTTGATGGAAAGTGATATCGATAAAGCTAATACATACAACCGCATGCATTTAATATTCTATTAAGTATAATAATACCTTATGTTTATTAAATAAACATTAAGAGTCAGGTGCTGTGCTGAAGTATGGTATGAAGTCTGTCATCGAATAGATTAAAAAATATATTTAATCAAATTGTTATATGGGTTTTTGTGTATCTATGCAGAGAAGAGCGGGTAATTTTATATAAGATAGCAGAGAGGGGGTCCATCCCCATATGATGCTCAGCCTGCAAGTGTGAAATGAGATGTATGACTTGTAACGGTTGATGCTTTAGCTTTTTCAGCAAATACGCCTAGACCCAAGGTATTCTCAACTCGACCGAAGTAACTTGCGGTTTCTTCTAATTTATCTTTGAGACGATTTTGACGTTCCGGGTCCTTCACTAAAACAGATGCTACCTTCAGGACAAGCAACTTCGCTACGATACATAAGGCAGCACACCAGAAGAGAGCAGCAGCGGCGGTATAGTGCACGAGGTGCTTGGGAGCCGTCAGAATGAGTAGATCTTTATGTATAGCTTCCACCTTCTTCTGTAAGGCCTGCATCTCTAGCCGCAGTTCACTCTGATATTCCTGTGATATATCTGTCGCTACGCCAACCTCTGCAACTTGCACGGGATTGAGATCATCTGTCGCTGTGCCAACCTCTGCAATTTCGTGCAGGCTTTTCTTCTTTTCATACACCTGATATTTTACTCCGTGTATGATGTCAGTACCGATCTTTTCTTGTATAGACGGTACAGCTGTCTTCTGCTTAAAATCAATGACTAGGCGACTAGGTGCGCTTCTGCTACGAGGTCGATGACTGAAAGCATGTTTGTTTTTAGAGAGACCTTCGCCATTATTTTGGTTGTTTGGCGATATGCTCTGTTGAAACTCCCGATAATTACGTATGATAGCTTCCTCAAGCGTCTCGTTTCTTGCCGATTCAAACCGCTGTATTATGTCTGATACGGATTTGCTAGGACTATGATCAATTGTATCGTGGTTATCGCTCTGGTTGTCTGTCATACTGCGTTGAAATTTCTGAGTGTTATGTCGTATAGGTTGCTTGGAAATCTCAATTGTATTTCCTATTATGAGAGGAAAATTTTCTGAAAATATGTTTCTAGAATATGATGTATTTCCCAGCTGATGAAACATGCTTGTCATATCATCGGTTTGATCAGCATAAGGAGATTGTGTTAAAGCTGAGGGGGTTTTCGTTTTAAATTTTTTCATGAAGGGGTCTACTGTGCTCGGGTCATAAATTATAGTATTCGCAATGCTATTTTGAGTAATACAACTATACTGTATAAAAGCTGGATGTTGCTCTGTTGCTGGATGGTAGGTGATGCTATATTGTACATCTGAATCCGGCATAGTATTGCTTTGCGACGTAGTAGCCCTGGCATAGTCTAGGAGATCTTCCTCTGTGGTTGTCGACTTCTGTAACTCATCGGCAGATTCAGCGTTTTTAGCTGCTGCAACCTGATCCACAAGGTCTTGCACGGTGACTTTCACTTCTTGTTTTATCGATGCATCAGATTCGTTTTTAGAGTCACTCCCTGTTGCATCATTTAGGCGATCTTCTTGATCAAGCTGGTGTTTATCAGCGTTTTCGGCAGCCTGATTCACAAGGTCTTGTATGATTGCTTCTATCTCCCTACCAGAGTTGTCTTCAGAAGCATTCTCGTGATTGCTGTGGTTGTCTATCAAACTTGGTTTAAATGCCTGATGGTTATCGGGTATAGATTGCTTAGGGATCTCTCTCTCTTCAAAAAAACGTATTAGCTCTGATACGCTTGCGCTACGAGTTCTATCAATTGCATTGGGTATGCTTTTGCTACGAGTTCTATCAATTCCATTGGGTACGCTTGCGCTACGAGGTCGAGGGCTTGGACCATCTTCGTCCTCAGAGAGGCTGTCGTTATCATTATCTGGTGAAGGTAGAGTGTCGACTGTTTGATCATCCTGGGATTTATCGCCTTTTGCTACAACCTGATCCACAAGGTCTTGCACGGTGACTTTCACTTCTTGTGCTGTCGCTGCATCAGATTTGTCTTCAGAAGTATTCTCATTTATATCGTCTTGCATCTCATCTTCGCTTGTATCGGTGACATCATCGTATTGCATCTCATCTTCGCTTGTACCGGTTACATCATCGTATTGCATCCCATCTTCGCTCTCAGAGCCACTCGCTGTTACATCGTTTAGGGGAGCTCCTGTGCTGTTAATATGCATTGTACTATCAGGGTGCAGAAGCTTTGTATTCTCTAGTGTAATTTTGTTCATGTTTGTGTCTCGTTCAGAGTCAAGTGGGTTATTTGATAGTTCATCTAAATTTTTTTGTTCTGAGTCAGTAGCAGGCTCATGGCTATCGTTAATGTTGGTATCAGCTGTGGGTCTTGTTTGTTGGGTGATGTTAAAAGCTGCCTCAGTGCTTGCATCAAGATACTCATCAATTCCATGACTTTCAGTAGGTCGTATTGAATGCAGGTATTGTGTGAATTTTTCAAGCATTTTAGTAGCTGTTTCAGCGTCCAGGTTTTCGTCTTCTATCGATATTGTGGCAATTTCATAGGCGTGCTTGTCGATTATCTTTATGGAGGAATGAAGATCCATATCGGTAGAGTTGTTGGCATTTTCTTCTGAACTTTCTAATGATTTGATATCTTTAGATAGCAGGTCACGAAGTAGTAGTAACTCCTCATGTATTGACGCTTTCGAGGGTATTAACTGCTCATTGAGTAACGCTTCCCATTCTAACCTCTCAGGTGCCTCTAGTAGCTCTTCAGGTAGTAGTTCCCCAGATTCGTTGCTTAGGATTATTGTGTTTTGTGATGTTGCATCACGTTCTGGAGTCAGTGAGTTTTGAAGCATGTCTAGTTGTTCAATAGCAGATTTCATATACTCAGAAAATTGCTCAGATGTAATGGAGCCTCTTTTCATTTCTGTGGAGAGTGCTGGGAAGTGATCGAGGGAATGGGTGCCATTTTCTATTGCTACGAATTGCTCTAAGAATTGCTTGCAAACAATGAGTATGCCGTTAATGCATGAGTGATGGTTTGGTTCCTCGAATATTTGTGACATAAGGTCTCTTATTAGCTGTGTTAGGACTAAGTGTGTGTTGTCTTGCACATCTTGCTCTTCTGTTTGATCTTGATAAGTGGCTGCTGTATCTGTATCTGTGTCTGCATGGTTGCTAGGTATCGTGTCTTCTGAAGCGGGTGTTGTATTGGAGGCAGTTGGGTTCATAGCATTTACTCTAGGGTATTAATATGTTCTATGGGATCATGATAAAACATCATCATTAAGTGAATATTAAACTGGAAGAGCTCTGATTAGGCTGAATGCGTAGGATGAGCCGATTCTACGATGAATTTTAATTGTATTCCTATGAGCGTGTGATGAGATCATATCTTAGCGTTCTTCAGAGGTCTTGGCATGCTAACGATAGGATGCTGCTTGAGGATATGAGGGATTGTTGGGCTATGCCTGCATGCGCCTTCTCTATCCTTCTGATATGTCAGTAGAGACAAAACTGCTGTTTTCATGGCAGGCTCTCAGGTACAATCGGTATCCTTATTATTTCTCAATCATCATAGGAATCTTTCATGCTGAACCCTGCCCAAATAATAGAAGATTGTGATCCTGAATTATCGAGAGCTGTCGCTAAAGAACAGCAACGCCAAGAAGATCATATTGAATTGATTGCCTCTGAGAACTATGTGAGCCCTGCCATACTAGCCTTACAGGGTTCTGTGCTGACGAATAAATATGCGGAGGGGTATCCTGGTAATCGCTATTATGGGGGCTGTGAGTTTGTGGATCAGGTCGAGCAGCTGGCGATGGATAGGGCAAAGCAGTTATTCGGTGCGGCCTATGCTAACGTTCAACCGCATTCAGGATCTCAGGCGAATGCCGCGGCTTATTTAGCGATGATGAGCCCTGGAGATACTTTTTTGGCGATGGATTTATCGGCGGGTGGCCATTTAACTCACGGTGCATCCGTGAGCTTTTCAGGTAAATTTTATCGTGCCGTGCATTATGGTCTGAATACTGAAGGCGATATCGATTATGACCAAGTACGTGAGTTAGCTCGCAAATACCGCCCTAAATTGATCGTGGCAGGATTCTCTGCCTTCTCTGGTCGTGCGGATTGGCAATGCTTCCGTACTATAGCGGATGAAGTGGATGCGTATTTGATGGTAGACATGGCCCATGTGGCGGGTTTAGTGGCGGCAGGTGTCTACCCCTCTCCTATTGAGATCGCGGATGTCACGACCATGACAACGCATAAAACCTTGCGAGGACCACGAGGTGGTTTGATTTTAGCCAAGCCTCACGACAAGCTGCATAAGCGATTAAATTCAGCGGTCTTCCCAGGGTTGCAAGGTGGCCCTTTAGTGCATGTGATGGCAGCAAAGGCGATGGCTTTTAAGGAGGCCATGCAGCCGAACTTTAAGACGTATCAACAGCAAGTTCTGAGTAATGCCAAAATGATGGTATCGGTCTTTTTGGAACGTGGATATACTATTATTTCAGGTAAAACAGAGAACCATATGTTGTTGATTGATCTGAGCGGTACCTCGATCACAGGCAAAGCAGTTGAAGTAGCTTTGGACCGTGTTGGTATCACTTTAAATAAAAATACAGTACCTGGAGAGACAAGATCTCCGGCATTAACGAGTGGTATACGTATAGGTACGCCTGCTATAACCACCCGTGGGTTTAAGGAAGCAGAGGCTAAAACTGTGGCTGATTTAGTGTGTGATGGGCTGGATCATATGGGCGGAGAGGCTTGGACAGAGCGCGTGCGTGAGCAAGTTGCAGTATTATGCCGTCGTTTCCCGATCTATTCCTATTGACCATTGCATATTTTGTATAGCTCGTGTATTGTCCAATTTGTAAGGCTGATAGTCAAGAGACCAAAGTCGTTGATTCTCGGCTGGTGCGTGAAGGATCTGAAGTCCGTCGGCGCCGGGAATGCTTATATTGTCAGAAACGATTTACGACCCTTGAAAAGATCGAGTTAAACTTACCGCGTATCATTAAGCGGGACGGGCGTCGGCATGTTTTCGAAGAAGATAAGCTGCGCTCTGGGTTTTTAAAAGCCTTAGAAAAGCGACCCGTGCCTGCGGAGCAAATTGAGTCTGCTATACAGCGAATCGTGCAAAACTTATATATTTACAGTGAACGAGAGGTGCATTCTCGGGTATTGGGGGAATGGGTGATGCAAGAGCTGCAGGCATTGGATGACGTGGCTTATGTGCGTTTTGCTTCAGTATACTGGGGGTTTGAAGACTTGGAAGCTTTTCACCATGTGATTCAGCAATTAAAGCTTAAAGCCCCGGAACCCTCAGAGGGGTCTGACGCCTCTAGAGATGATGAATAAAGGTACGGATTCTCATGGCTAAAACTTTAATGAAAAAACGGCATAATGCCCGACGATATGCATTACAAGCGCTGTATCAATGGTCGTTTCATGATATGCCTGCCAAACAATTGCTCAAGGAGTTTATACCTGACCCTGCTATCAGCATGACCGAGGACGTGGATCGTGCTTATTTTCAGGCTCTCGTCAATGGCACACTAGCAGAACTGAGCTCGCTGGATGAAACCATCAGTGTTTGCTTAGATCGATCCCCATCCTCCTTGAATCGGGTAGAACGGATGGTATTGCGCTTGGCAGTCTATGAACTGCTGCATCGCCTCGAGATCCCCTCCGTTGTCGTTATTGATCAAGCCATTGAATTGGCAAAAGAGTTTGGTGCTCAAGGAGGTTATAAATACGTCAATGGCGTGCTCGATGCGATCGTGATTCGTATGGGCAGCAGGCGAGAGTCTCAAGCTCCGCAGCCATCGAATTCATTGTAAAAAATAGCCTGCTTTAGTATATTACTTAATATACCCTGATTTTTAGAGCGGCTAGTTCAGATATGTTTAGATTCGTCAATCCAGTGCAACGGCATATAGGCAAAAAACATTATGTCTTTGGTATGGGCTTACCTGTATTAGTCGCCTCAGAGCTGTTAAATACGCCCTCCCACCAGCATGCTTTATCGCAATTGCCTTCTCTCACAGGGCTCTCTGCATCCGATTATCAAAGCAACTACTTGAGCTTTGTGCATCATTTTGCGGAGTATGTACAGGCGATACCCGCGGCGTATGACGCAAAACTAGGCACCTTATTCAATCATAGCTTGCAAAGGGGTATGTATGCCTTGGAGCATTACCTTAGCGATGGAGGTAGTGATCTATTAGAGCGGTATGCTGTCTTTACAGCTGCTATGCTCTTGGATATAACGCAAGTCTTTTATAAGCGATCGCATTATATTACCCATGCAACGGGTACCTTTATTCAGGAATGGAATCCTTTTTTGGGAAGCTTGGTGGCAGCCAACGCTGATTATTACCGCATCATGCCGATGAGAGATCATGCGCATTTATCTTTAAGTATTGGCATGATCGCAGAAAAATTGCTACCCATGAAAGGATGGTGTTGGATCACGAATGATCGTTTAATATTCAGCCACTGGTTAGCTGCTTTATATGGCATGGAGGTAAAAGAAGCATCACGCTTGATGCTGATTATACAATTGCTAAAACAACAGCCCATCAGCGCGCTTGAAGATGAATTCTCCGTAACAGCTGATTTAAACGAACGTTTAATTGAACACTACGAAGATACGCAATATGCCGATGCCTTTTTACCATGGTTGCAAGATGAATGGGAAAACGGCCATATTCAGCTCGATCACGGTATCTCGACATTTGCCGAGGGGCATGAAAATAAATTATTTTTATCGGTAGAGATTATCGATCGGTTTTTAATACGCTTCCCTGGGATATCATTGATGCATATATTGCAGCAGTTTAGAAATTTATTAGGTCACAACCACGTGAGTTACCGACCACAGCATGCCTTTTTGGGCCCTAAAGCGCCGGTGCAGTCGGGTATCGTTATCCCAGCCTTGAATGTGACGATGAGTCATGCTACCTTGGATCCCAAGCCATCTTCTCATTTATCCCGATAACCGCAGTATTTTTTTTAGTATAGGATGAAATAATACCATTCAGCTTATCAATCATCGATACAACAAAAATAGCATACGAAGTCATTAAAAATGTCAGCTAATGAGATAACGATCATTGGATTTCAGATCGCTAGGGTCACGCCTGAGAGCCATAGAGAAGCTTTCTACCATGCGTTAGTGCTTCGCTGCTTTCGCATTAACCCGGATTACCTTGAAGAGATGACAGACCGTACAGTGCTGAAAAAAACCCGTATAGAGATTTCTTTAAAAAATTTTAGAATGCACGAAGCACTGGGTGATGACATACATGTATTGCTTAAAAACAAATTAATAGAAAGAGAATTAATAGAAAGCTATGACGGTCTCGCACTGAATGACAAACCTAAGTACGAACCTGCTCCCAAACCTATACTCATTACAAAATTAACGATAAAGAGCTTGACAGAGGAGGTAATCGGCTGCTTACAGTATTTTCAGCGAGTGGGTGATAACATTTAATAATGTAGACCTAAATTCTATAGATGATAAATTTAATTTTAACCCTAAAGCAAGTTATGTGAAACTCTTGAAGCAGTACCGCGGTATGCTTTCTTTACGGAGCTTATCCCAAAAAGTAATATTAGGGGACGCTGATCAGCGTCATCGTTTTTTTAATCCTACAAACGAGACAGATGAAGGTTATAGAAAAATTTTATGTGAAGATACGCCATTTGAGGAAGTTGGTAATAGGGCAGTCCTTAATTTGCCTGTGGAAAGATTTAATAAGATATCTGATATACTAACTCCACTAGTTTGGATTGTAAATTTATTTTATATAATGTTCTTATTATACAACTACTGTCCTCCATTTTTGGAAATATTCAGTGAGCTCATATCGGGTCTTCCAAGTAGTCCAGAGAGAGAGTCAGCTTGGACTGAATGGTTTGAGAGGAGTCAGGGCGGGCTGTCTCCATGAAAAATCTGAATTTTTGCTGAATAGCGAAAGTGGATATTCATTTTTTGTATAATATGAAATAATGCACTCTAAATATTATAGATACCTATCAAATGAATCACCACAGGAGTGCTATTAAAGATGCCCAATAAAATGACCTTAATTCAGGTTAGACTCTGTCCTCGCCCCCACGAGCATGACGAAGGGCGTAGGTGTCGATATCAACCTGATGACTAAGGTCACAACTAGCCTTGATGCCAATATTCGTGCAGTAGCATACATAGACATAGTTTTACACGATGTTAAACAGCAAGGGCAACCAACACAACCTATATGTATACCATTTTATAAAAAATTAAAAATAAGCTATAAAGGTGATTTCATCTTTGATAATTGTATGCTCATACGTGCACCGATTCTTCTCAATGAACTTAAAGAGGAGGCACTCAGTATTTTGTATGCTTTGCAGAATTCAGGGTATAACTTTATGATAACAAAAGTAAGTTTTAAGCAAAATCACGACAGATTTTTGAGAAGAGGGATGCACGCCCTGATTGTCCAAAGTGCGAGGCAATGCATTCAATGGCTGCACTTCCTGT
This sequence comes from Coxiellaceae bacterium, assembly GCA_014238325.1. Classification (GTDB taxonomy): domain Bacteria; phylum Pseudomonadota; class Gammaproteobacteria; order Coxiellales; family Coxiellaceae; genus JABABH01. Next base: position 9,457 of record JABABH010000204.1, read on the forward strand.
GGGGCTTTGGTCAGGAAATAGGGCATCAGGAAATGGAGACTATTCAGCTCGCTTCTTGAATGGTTTTACACCATGAAAAAACGATATTGTTTGCAGGTCACCCGTGATAGATAATAGGAGGGATGTGGTTTAGCAGAGGATTTACTTTATTGGAATTATTGATAGCCATGGCCGTGTTAACGCTTTTAATGAGCTTAGCCTACCCGCGTTATCATGCTTATATTCGGCAATCGAATCGTCGCGCAGTTGAAGTGTCTTTATTAGCAGGAGCTGGTCGTTTAGAAAGCTTCTATGAAGCACATCGTAGCTATGCTGGCGCAACGTGGCATGATCTGTCACTGCAACCTGTCGAGAGTCACTACACTTTTCAGTTTTCAGAAAAGACGGATGATCATTATCGCTTAGAAGCTGTTCCACTCAGGGGGCAAGATCAAGATCGATGCAAGCTATTATGGATCAATGAACGTGGTAGACACGGTGCTGCTGATGCAAATTGCTGGTAAATTGGCATATGCTATGATGGAGGCTCTTCTGTTATCGATGAGTCACTTCAAGGGCATGCTTCGCATCTTGAAGTGGCATGGATATATAGGGTGATCTATGTCTAGGGGTGCGTTATGAAATCGATGGTCCATACCAGTGCAGAGCCTTCTCATTATGACTGCTTAGCCGACAACTACGATGCTTTTAATGAAAAAAATTCAGCACAGATAAATCAGTTGATAGCCAAGCTATTGCAACACTATGGGGTCCAAACCGTCCTCGATTTGAGTTGTGGCACGGGATCGCAAGCACTGTGGTTGACACAATGCGGTTATGAGGTAGTGGGTGTCGATATGAATAGAAAAATGCTGAATATTGCAAAAGCTAAAACTCAAGAGCAGCATCTGGATATACGTTTCATAGAAGGCGATATGCGTGATATTCGAGTAGGAGAGTTTGATGCAGTGATCACAATATTTAATGCCATTGGGCATCTTACTCAGCAAGATTTTCGTCGATCGTTGTCGAATATTCGGCATCAACTTCACGATCGTGGTTTGTATATTTTTGATATTTTTAATTTAGCTTATTTATTACAAGATGATCATATTACGCGATTGACCATAGACTGGCAGACCCTATCGGGCAGTCGGACAACACGTGATATTCAATATAGTACGGTAAATGCAGAGGGTATATTGGCGTCTTATGATCTTTGCTTCGAATGCATAGGAGATCTTGAACCGACGACCTCAACCTATGCACAGACCTTGCAAATATATACGGCTCAGCAAATCAAGGCGCTATTATATCAGCATGGGTTTAAGGTATTGCAGCAATGTCAAATAGACGGAGGGCCCTTGTCGAAGGAGACAGAACGTATCGTAACTATCGCAATCAAAGCGAGTGATGAAAGCAGCGATGCAAGCACTTTAATATGAATAAGGTGGGTACAAACGGTATTGAATAGCATAAGAAGCCGTGCTAAATATAGCATGATACGTTGTAACGGCGCGTTGGTGCGCCAATCATCTTATCTGGGTTATCAGGAGATTTTTATGGATGCGGAACAGCCTGCCTCAAATACAGAAAATTATAGTTTAGAAAAATTTCAAATTAACTATGTAAAAGGCACTGCCGTGCCGGAACATTTACTGGTGAGTTTGAATCGTGTTTTGAAGAAGCTATGTAAAGAGTACCCTACTTATACGTGGGAGAAGGACTCTAAAGTCATTGTCGAAGCTTTAATGTCTGACCCGGAGCTTCCTGATCGTAGTCGGTTGGAGGTGTATAAGATCGAAGCAGAGAAGAAGAAGGGTGCTAAAAAGTCCTCTGTTAATTTTTATATCCCTCCTATTCTAGCTGCAGTCGATGTGTATACGTTTATAGCATATGAGCCGCCCATGCGTGTTGATTCACCCTACTATCGAGCACCCCCATTACGAAAAGCAGAGCCCCTATCATCGGAAGCTCAGCTGGATCGCTCTTTTGTATTTGTGCCGAGGTGCTGCGAGGATAGACATGACGAGTTGTCTGTGCTGCCTGCACGGGATTTTAAGTCTCAATTTTCTGTGGATACAGCCTCTCTGATACTACAAAACTTTGAGGTGCGTTCAGAGTCTAAGTTTATGCTGTGGAATTTAAAATACGTGCATGTCGAGCCGCCTTCTACCGAGCCATCGTTACGTGGTTCGAGCTGATAGGGGGTGCCAGCTGAGTTGATGTTTTGCAGCCAAAGGGCGCGCTATTCGCTGCTAGCTGGTCTCTCGAGATCTTGATTTTTTAAATAGGCTGTGGTTATGATGTCTAGACAGCTTTCTGCTAGTTGTATTTTTTGGGAATAGGGCAG
>JABABH010000205.1 GCA_014238325.1 Coxiellaceae bacterium
AGGCAAGTGCCGTGAACATTTCACATCAAAGACAATCTTACTCGCAGGATGTCTCGATAATACCTCTTTCGCAAATAGCATCATTTGGCGATCTGGCCAAATAATCTCACCTTGATTCGTCACCACACCCAATCGATCACCATCCCCATCAAAAGCCAATCCAATATCAGCTTGATGATCTTTGACGGCTGCGATCAATGCAGATAAATTTTCAGGAACCGTAGGGTCTGGATGATGGTTCGGAAAGCGCCCATCAACCTCACAAAACAACTCTATCACGCAGCAACCCATCGCGCGATACAAATGCGGCGCAACAATGCCAGCTACACCGTTGCCTCCATCCACAACGACTTTTAAGGAGGTCGATAACGGTATGCGCTGAGTAATATAGTTTTGATAATCATCAATGATCTGAATCTGACTTTCTTGACCTCCATCCACGCGTATAAAATCTTGCGCTTGAATACGGTGTTTTATCTGTTGCACACCTGCCATAGACAAAGTGCGTCGCTCCAAGACAATCTTAAATCCATTATGATCAAAAGGATTATGACTACCCGTCACCATAATCCCAGTATCTACACTAAGATAATGCGTGGCAAAATACAGCAAAGGGGTTGGCACTATACCAAGATTGAGCACATGCACTCCGGTCTCGCATAAGCCCATCACCAAAGCCCGCATCAACGCTGGACTCGATAATCGCCCATCCCGAGCCACCAACACCGAATTTTTTTTATGCTGACACACCGTCGTGCCAATAGCTAAGCCGATATAATAAGCTAAGTCATCTGTAATATGTCCTGGGGCCACTGCCCCTCGAATATCATATAGCCGAAAAACGTCATGCGGAATCGGATCAAGCATCACTGTACTCCATGCATTTAATGTGTCCCTGAACTACCGAACCCTCCCTCACCTCGCTCGCTACGCGCAAAGTCAGAGACAATAGAAAATTGTGCCTGCACAATAGGAACCAATATTAACTGCGCAATACGATCTCCCGGATGTATCTGGTACACCTGTTGAGCACGATTCCAACAAGAGACCATCACGGGCCCCTGATAATCGGAATCAATCAAGCCAACTAAATTGCCCAAGACAATACCATGTTGATGTCCTAAGCCTGAACGTGGGAGCAAGAGACCGGCAAGATTTGGGTCTTCTATGTAAATCGCTAATCCGGTGCTGATTAAATGCGTTTGCCCAGGTCCTACCACCAGAGGCTCGCTTAAGCAAGCACGCAAATCTAATCCTGCAGACCCAGGAGTCGTATAATCCGGCAAAGGAATGTCCTGCCCTAAACGTTTATCTAATACTTTTACCTGAATGTTATGCATGATCCGTCGCTCCTATTATGTCGACTATGTAAAACTTACGATATTGTAGTCTAGGTGTACCACAGTAAACTATAAAGATATATGTCTATCACTCAATGGCCATCTAACGAACGTCCCCGAGAAAAACTGCTAGAGTCCGGCGCAGAACGGCTCTCCAACGCAGAATTGCTCGCTATTCTCATTCAGAAAGGTATCCGTGGAAAAGATGCCATTTCACTCGCTCGCGACTGGCTACAACAGTACGGCAGTCTATCCGCTCTCTTAACCGATGATTTTCATGCCTTGTCTCAATTGCCAGGCCTCGGCACCGCCATCTATTGTCAATTCAAAGCGATATTAGAATTACAAAGGCGCTATCTACAAGAATCCCTAAAACGAAAAGGTAGCTTACTTTCAGCAGACGATGCAAAAAATTTGTTATCTGCCCAGCTACGGCATTATCAGAAAGAAGTGTTTTCTGCACTTTTTTTAGACAATCAACATCGCGTCATTCAACTTGAAAATTTGTTTTATGGCTCCCTCCGGCAAGCCAGCGTCTATCCAAGAGAAGTTGTAAAAAGAGCTTTATATCATAATAGTGCAGCTTTAATTATTGCTCATAATCATCCCTCTGGCTCCACTAAACCGAGCCAAGCCGATCAACAAGTCACCGAACAACTCCAAGAAGCACTCGCATTAATTGACGTACGCTTAATCGACCATATTGTCATCGCTGGTGCATCTGCTTTCTCATTCGCAGAAAATGGCTTGCTTTAGCTTGCTCCACAAGCATTTTTTTGATATAAAGTCGACATATCGAACATTTGTATGAGGGTATCGACATGGCAAAGTGCTGCCA
>JABABH010000206.1 GCA_014238325.1 Coxiellaceae bacterium
ACATCGCACGCGCTTTATCCGAAGACACATGATGCAGGCCTGTAATCTGTATATGCGTGACCTCAAACCCATAAGCAGAAGCACTGAATAAAGTGATGGATAGGATAAGCGCTAAAAAAATCCTGCAAAATCGCATATTAAACCTTTAACCAACCTATAATATCTGTAATCGAACCCTTGAAAGATGCGCGACTATTTGCTAAATCAATCGTTGAAGAATACGCTATCATACCTTAAAAAAAAGGTTAATCCAGCCCAAAACCCCTCTACAAATCCGTTAACAGCTATCCTATCAACCACAAATAGCGATGCATTATAACACTTGCTTCTAAATCGTCCATAGCTAACTCCACCGGCAATGATGTTAAGGCTAAGATCCATCGTTATACCTCAAGATGATTGTAGTGCCTAATGGGTAGCTGCTAACATCTTTAATTTTTATTTTAAATCAATCAGTTATGATCGTTCTTTGCGGTTCGGTATCGATCATGCTATTGTTTTTGAGAAGTTATAGTATGATTTCTCGAATAGTTATCGACATGTTTCTAATAACGGAATGATAGAGCCACCCATTATAGTATACTTTTTGACCAATTTAAAGCTTAGCTCATCTCTATAGCCCGTTGATACCTCTAACCTATCATCTTTGGTGTAACTCAATATGGAACTCACATCCATTAATGTACCGGTCAAAACCATCGGCCCTATTAACATCACTGGCCCAGAAGTCAACGACCAGGTTCAAGTGCCACTCGCGACTTTTGAAACACCCCTATGGCCTTCCACGAACCGTGGGGCTCATGTTACCCGTGCCTGCGCTGGTATAAAAGCCGTTATTTTGGAAGACCGGATGACTCGATCCATCGTGTTAGAAGGGCAGGATATCTCCACCATCTATGAAGTGATAGAAAACCTCAACCACCGCCATGCAGAGCTCAGCAAGATAGCTGAAAAAACCAGCCGCTTCTGCCGGCTGATCGAAACCTCCACGCATGCGACTGGAAATCTGCTATTTTTACGTCTGGCTTTCACCACCGGTAGCGCGTCTGGTCATAATATGGTGACCAAAGCAGCAGATGCCATCATGCATTGGCTATGCCAACAATACTCTGCCCTAAAATATGTCTCTATTTCTGGGAATCTCTGTGTCGATAAAAAATGTTCTGCGGCCAATAGCCTCCTCAAGCGTGGTAAGCACGTGATTGCGGATATCATGGTCCCTCGGTCAGTTTGCTTTGAAAAGCTCAAGACTTCCCCCGAAGCGATAGTAAATATTTGTATCAAAAAAAATCTGGTAGGTTCCGTCATGGCTGGCAGCCTCTGCAGTGCCAATGCGCACTTTGCGAATTTACTTTATCCCCTATACCTCGCCACCGGACAGGATGTCGCGAATATTGTCGAAGGATCCCAAGGGATAACCTATGCAACCTTGCAGAATAATCACCTTTACTTCTCCGTGACGTTACCCAATATTATTGTCGGAACCGTAGGCCATGGTAAGCAACTTGACTTTGCTAGACGTCATCTTGAATTGCTCGGCTGTCTAGACAAGAAGCAGCCTGACGCGAATCATAGTGCAAGGCGCCTGGCGATTATTGTAGCTGCTACGGTATTATGTGGAGAATTATCTTTATTGGCTGCACAAACCAATCCTGGGGAACTGATGCGCGCACATGAAAAATTCGAGCGCGCTGAAACGATTCGGTAAGTTAGCTAAGCACGCGCACTGGGATTGCGAATCCTTTTATTTTTTAAATTACTCAAAATAATTGTTTTAAGGTTTTTTTATGTTTCATAGTTTTTAGTGCAATGTGTTTTATTTTTTATTACTATCTTTAATCAAGATGGTTGTGATGTTGATGGATAGACGACAGACTACATGGCTAGCTTCAGTATGGACTGGCGATGATCAAGGATAAAACAAGCTGAAATCCTTCTCACTTATTGCTGGTGTCATCTATGAATAATAAAGCATTGGGGCCGCTTCGGGCTCGCACACAGGATTGGGATACGCCATGGAAACAGGCCTTACATTTTTATTTTCGGGATTGTTTAACGTATTGTTTCCCTGCTATTGCAGCCGGGATTGACTGGACGAAGCCGC
>JABABH010000207.1 GCA_014238325.1 Coxiellaceae bacterium
CAAAAATTTGATCATATTTTATTGGATAGCATAAAAGTCTTATTAACGGGTATGCTTGCACCACGCTTTGAAGAAAAAATAATCGGCTTGGCTGAAGTTCGTGAAGTCTTTCGTTCCTCTAAAGTGGGTACGATTGCGGGTTGTTTAGTATTAGAGGGAAATATTCGACGCCAGTTACCGATCCGTGTTTTACGCGATAGCCGAGTGGTGTATGAAGGAGAACTAGATTCCGTACGACGTTATAAAGATGATGTGCGAGAAGTGTCCAGTGGTTTAGAATGCGGCATAGGAGTCAAACATTATAATGACATTAAACTGGGTGATCAGATCGAAGTCTTTCAAAAAATATTAGTGGATAGGACGTAATGCAATATGTTGTCTGAGCGAGAAGGTAAGCCTATGCGGAATCAACGTATAGCCACGTTGATTTATCGTAATTTGGCCGAAATTTTTCTAAGCTCAGTTTATGATCCTCGTCTTAAGCAGGTTAGATTGACGACGGTTAAATTATCACCAGACTTAAAGCATGCACGTGTTTTGTATACCCTTCCCGATGCAGATGCAGGGGACCTGGGCAATATTCAGCAAGTTTTGGCAAAAAGCGCCTCTTACTTGCGTCGTACTTTAGCTCAATCCTTATCCTTGCGTTATACCCCTCAAATTTCTTTTGTCTATGATTCATCTATCGAGCGTGCTTATCGCATTCATGATTTGCTCAATGAAATTGTATTACCATCGGACTCCTCAGAAGAGCAAACGTTATTATCTGATCGTGATGCTGTTGATCAGCTATCCTAATGAAGTCATTTAAACGAGCACAGCGACCTGTATCCGGAGTTCTATTACTCGATAAACCGACTGGGATCACCTCTCATCGTGCTGTACAAATGCTTAAAAATTTATTTCGAGCCAAAAAAGCTGGCCATACAGGTAGTTTAGACCCCATCGCGACAGGTTTATTGCCAATTTGTTTGGGTGAGGCGACAAAATTTTCTCAGTATCTTTTAAATGCAGATAAGGCTTACCGAGTCAAAGCAAAGCTTGGAATTTGCACGGATACGGGGGATGCAGCTGGTGTCATCACAGCAAGGAACCCTCTGCCATCCTGCTCTGAAGAAGCGTTACACCAGGCATTATTCTCTTTTCTGGGTGTTATCAAACAAGTGCCGCCCATGTACTCAGCTATTAAGTACCAAGGTAAACCCTTGTATCATTTTGCCCGTCAAGGTCAAGTCATCGATCGTGCCCCTCGGGAAGTGAATATTTTTAAGCTAGATTTGCTCAATTATCATCGAGGAATGGCTGAATTATTGATACATTGTAGTAAAGGTACTTATATCAGAACTTTGGTAGAAGATTGGGGAAAATCCATAGGGTGTGGAGCTTATGTATTAGCCTTGCGTCGCTTACAGGTTGGACATTACCACGAAGAACACATGATTAGTTGGCCCACATTGCGCACTTATAGAGATTCTCCTGATGATGCAACTTTAGACCAATACTTATTAAATTTTTCAACCCTATTACATGCCTTACCTGTTATCACTTTAAAAAAAGAGGATGAGCTTGCTTTCCGTCAAGGCAGAAATGTCATCACACAGATGCCTGCTGGTTGTGTGCAAGTACGTTCTGATCAAAATCATTTTATCGGCGTGGGTACGGTGAATGATCAAGGTCGAGTCTTGCCGAAGCGATTACTGGCAACGTAATAGTGTCTTCAGCGACTCTGGTGGATAGATGCTTTTCTGTATACATGTCATCGCATATGTGAGCATATCATACCATTTACATCTTTTTATAACGTCGCGATAATAACATCGTAAATACCTTCTATTTTATATGATTTTAAGGTACAGTGATTTAATTTTACATACTAAGAGACTGTTTATGAGTAAATCAATATCCTTTTTGTTGATGTTAGCATCTGCGATTTATGTTTCTAATCTTTGGGCAGATGGGCCAGAGGAAGGCGTGATTTGTGCTATTATGGAAGCCTCGCCTCCCTATACTTTATTTATGCAGAATGTGGGTCCTAATGCTGATAGAGTGAGTAGTGCAAGTACCTCGGTCGAAACTCATAGCAAATGCATACCCGCTAAAAACAAAGATATTATTGCTTTCTATCCTTCGTCTGGTAAGGAAAGAATATTGTTATCTGTGGGCTATGCTACGACTTATAAAGGTGCTCGACCACTATCAGGTTC
>JABABH010000208.1 GCA_014238325.1 Coxiellaceae bacterium
ACTTCAATATGCTGAGGTAGATGCTCTGGTAAACATCGAATCTCAAGGCTCGTGATAATATGGGAGACCATACCGCCATCGGCCACACCAGGGCAGAGTTCCTCACCCACATACTGCAAGGGTACTGACATAGTTAACTGCTCGGAGGCTTGAATGCGTTGGAAGTCAACATGCAGAATTTTCGGTTTAATATGATGCCTTTGCATCGCTTTAAAGACGACAGCATGTTTTTTCCCATCCAGATGAAGCGTCAGAATCGAAGAGAATATCGCATCATCTTGGGTTGCTTGTAAAAGATCTTTATGTAATAACACGATAGAGCTTGGAGGTTGTCCAGCGCCATAGAGTGTAGCTGGGACACGATCCTCTATTCTTCGAAGGCGACGGGCAGCAGCCTTACCCTTTAAAGTACGAATCTCTGCGTTGAGTTCAAATTGTTCTGCAGCCATATGAGTCTCCTTAAGTCGAGGGGTGCATTCTAATGAAATTTTCGAGAAATTGCTAGTTAATGATCGATGGAAAGTATCGATGGTGGTTAAGCTTGTGCTAGAGCTTGATTCAATTTACGATCAAATATGATGCGATTGATAGGTTAATATGGGAGCTGTTGTGAGCGATGAGCTAGGTTTGATCTGATCACTGATAGATAGCTATGCCTTATTTAATTTTGTATAGCATGTACGCTAACCATTCTGATGTTTGAGCCATCAGAAAACCACTATGAGTGAAGATGCTATTAAGCGTTATGCATGACGTACGTGCAGTGGATACGAGAGACTACAATGGGCAAACACCGTTGCATCACGCTGCATTAAGTGATGGTACAGGTAAGTTTACGCTTCTGCTTCTAGAGGGTATGGTTAGCATTAATGCAAGAGATACGTTTGGGTTTACACCCATACATCTTGCAATATTATATCAAAACTGGGCTGTGGTTCTCTTATTGCTGAGGTGTGGTGCTAACTGGACTCTGAAAGATTAGGCTGGCTTTACTCCGCTGCATTACCTCAAACAGGCAGGAAAGAAGGATCTGTATACCTTCTTTCGGGACTATCCTGTGAAAGACACCAATAATGCTCCAAGAATTCAGAGCTTAGGGGTTTGTCTTAGGGCCGGGAGCCTGTTTAGACCAGAGCCTAGCAGTCTGATGCAAGGCCGAGGATACTCTAAAGATTATCATGAAAAGCCCTCACTGGATTTGTTTTCATTGCCTAAGTATTGATGGGCTCGTTGTGGTGATCGGATTTTAAACAGTAGAGCAAGGTATAGGGCCTCTCTATCAGCTTTGCTTTCAGATGGAATCTAGGAACATAGAGCTCACGGATTCCTTTTGGTTAATGCGCGAGATAGTTTCTGCAATTAATCCGCTGAGCGATACTTGTTTGATTTTAGGGCAGCGTTTGGCTTTTTCGTGCAGAGGAATGGTATCCGTGACGATGACTTCATCAATGACGGATTCCATAATATATTCGATAGCCTGTCCTGAGAGCACCGGGTGTGTACAATAAGAGAATACTTGGGATGCTCCTTGTGCTTTTAAAGCATGTGCTGCCTGGCATAAGGTGCCTGCCGTGTCCACAATATCATCCACAATCAAACAGTTTCGATGACTAATGTCGCCAATAACGTGCATCACCTCTGCTTGGTTTGGTGTCGAGCGTCGTTTATCAATGATGGCCAGATCGGCATTAAGGCGCTTGGCAATAGCACGTGCACGCACCACGCCGCCCACATCGGGTGAGACTATCATGGGGTTGTCAATGCGTTTAGCTACTTGATATTCTTCTAAGGCCCGAATGCTCGCATAAATATTGTCCACAGGCATAGAGAAGAAGCCTTGAATTTGATCCGCATGTAAATCTACTGTAATGAGTCGAGAGAAGCCCACCTTATGCATCATATCTGCAATGACTTTTGCGCTAATGGGTACACGAGAAGATCGTACCCGGCGGTCTTGCCGTGCGTATCCAAAATACGGGATAACGGCAGTAATGCTAGCTGCGGATGCGCGACGAAAGGCGTCAGCCATCAGCATCAGCTCCATCAGGTGTTCATTTACGGGGTCACAGGTCGACTGAATCAGGTAGATATCTCGGCCACGAACGTTTTCTGTGACTTCAATTTGTATTTCGCCATCGCTAAAGCGACTAACATTCGCATGGCCAATCTTATTATCGAGATCGTTTGCTACTTTTTTAGTTAAGTCAGGATTGGCGGATCCATGAAAAATTCTTATATCATCAACTGTTTGCAAAAAAAATCTCCTGGTAGGGTGCGGCTGAATCGCATAACTTGGAGCATGTTCTGTTGATTGGCTGGGGTGCCAGGATTCGAACCTGGGAATGCCGGGATCAAAACCCGGTGCCTTACCGCTTGGCTACACCCCAATCTATTCAGAGACATCATGGATGAGACGTTATTTTCAGCACTTTATCTATGTGATACCCATTTGTCTATGCTGCACCACTATTTTTATTTTCAGTGGCCCACTATTTAATTGTAAAATTTGTGGTAGATCAACCCCCTTGAGCGATAAATATTGAGAAAATTTTAAAATCCATCCAGCTTGGCTCAATTTAGACAAGTGACCGTAGGCATCCGTCTGTGCATGATAGACCCCAGGGGCGGGTAAGCCGCGTATCCAGTAGATAAGACTTGAGACTGGTAAGGTCCATCCGAGCACGTGTTGCATCAGTTTCTCAGGCGTAGATGCCGTGTAATATTTTTTGTGAGAGGTTAACAATAACACGTGACGTGTGTCTCCGACAATTCGGATGTTATAGAGATGCAGAGCAGAATAGATATTGATAGTGTAGTGGCTTCCAGATTGCAACCAATCGTAGTGAGCAATGGCGCTATGCTTGTTATCTTGGATGCTAAAGGCGCCAGAGATGTGCCAGTCTGTCATCTGTTCAAGATCACGGTATCGAGCTGCTGCCGGTTTCTTTTGGTAGGTGGTGGTATCGTGCGACGTCGGAAGTCTGAGGTTGATGCAGCCCGTCAGTGTAGCGCTGACCACCCAGCAAGCTAACAGCCCTTTGGCTATAGATCGAATGTAGCCAGACCTGCCATGCTTTGTATGCAAAGATTGAGCAGAGTACGGGTTGTAGGTAGATAGGGGGCGGCCTTGATTCATAAGGATTGTCCACCATCGATAGAGATGACCTGGCCTGTTATATGCGCATTGTGGATGAGAAATAATATAGCATGAGCAATGTCTTGGGGCTGCCCACATCGTTGTAGCGGAATGCGACTCATAATTTTAACCTTTTGTTTAGGGCTAAGTGTGTTGACTTTATCCTTCGGCCATAAGGTGACGCCCGGGGCTACCCCGTTGACTCGCACATTCGGGGCCATTTCTAGAGCTAAAGCTTGGGTTAGCATATTTAACCCTGCCTGGGACGCACAGTAAAGGCTATAGCCGGATAGCGGACGTCGTGCTTTGATATCGCTGATATTAATGATGCAACCTTGAGTCGCCAATAAATGAGGATAGGCCGCCTGGGACAAAAAGTACGGGGCCATCAGATTGCTATTGATGATGCCATCCCATTGTTCTTTTTGGGTTTTTTCTATGGGGGTGGGGTAAAACCGCGATGCATTATTAATCAATACATCCAGTCGGCCCCACGCACGATGCGCGGCTTGGACGAGTGCCGTTAGGTCATGGTATTCACAGAGGTTCGCGGATAAGGTCGTGGCGCTTTCAGGGCGAATGCACTCACAGGCATGGGCCAAGCTGCGAGCCTGTTGTGCTGATTGATGATAATGAATAATGACACGGTATTGTTCTGCATGTAAGCCTGCCACGATGGCTGCACCGATACGTTGCGCACCACCTGTCACCAAGGCAACAGGGTAAGAGGAAGGACTCATCATACTATTCTAATAGACGATAGTCTCATGATATAGTTCTTGTTCATTCTTCACCCATGGTCGTTTTGCTCATGTCCACCTGCTATAGCGTTGATGGTGATACCTCAGTTTGGCCCGCTCCAAGCGAGCAGGCCAAGCGTCTCAGCCTTCGATTACGGACGGCTATTTTAGAAGAAATTGCTAAAACTGGGCCGCTCACCTTTGCAGATTATATGCAGCGCGCATTATACACGCCTGGTCTCGGCTATTATAGTTCGGGGCTGCAGAAATGGGGAGAATCAGGCGATTATGTGACGGCTCCTTTAGTTTCGCCACTATTTTCCTATTGTATTGCTCGCCAAGTGGAGGCCGTGTTACGTGATATAACGGGAGCCTGTATCCTTGAGCTCGGTGCGGGTTCGGGGCACATGGCTGCTGATATATTATGTGAGTTAGAGCGTCTGCAGGCCTTACCAGAACGTTATTATATTTTAGAAGTGAGCGCGGAGCTGCAAAGGCGTCAGCAGGACTACCTGAAAGCTGCTGTGCCTCATTTGTTGGCGCGTGTTCATTGGTGGAACAAATGGCCGACTGAACCCATCAACGGTGTGATCATTGCCAACGAAGTGATGGATGCCATTCCTGTTCACAAATTTAATGTCAATCATGGGATACAAGAATATTTTGTAGCAGCTCGCGATCAGAACTTGATATGGGAGCAAGGAGAGCCGCATTCTGAAGCATTATTAAAGAAAATTGAACAGTTGGGTATCACAAACCGAGAAGGCTACGATTCCGAAATGCATCTATGGTTGTCTGGCTGGCTTACGGCATTGGCTGAGCATCTTAACCGAGGAATCATATTGTTAATTGACTATGGATTCCCGCGCCATGAATACTATCATCCTGATCGTAATCGAGGGACCATCATGTGCCATTATCGCCATCGTGCGCATCCTAACCCCTTGTTGCTAATTGGTTTACAAGATATCACGGTGCATATTGATTTTACCTCGGTGGCAGAGGTGGCGACTCAACAGGGTTTGGCCGTGGGTGGATTTACCCACCAAGCAGCATTTCTAATCAACTGTGGGTTAAGTGATTATTTATCGGCTATTCAGGATCAACCTACTTATAATGCTGCCGCGCAACAAGTGAAGTGTCTAGTCTTGCCGAGTGAGATGGGCGAATTATTTAAAGTTATGGCTTTAACTCGGGGTTATGATAAGCCCTTAATTGGGTTTGCTGACATGAATCAGATAGAACGTTTGTACTCCCCTCCCTTCCAACCATCAAAAGAGGTCTCATGATGTCGCGCTCAGTAGTGCTGGAATTTTATCCAGAAGGCTTTCATTTTAGTGCAGGACATTTCACCCTATTTTCTGCGACTGCTCGGGAGCGCTGGCATGGCCATAATTATGCGGTGGGTGCACGATTAGTGGCCAAAATGTCAGAGCCGGGGTTAACCCTAGACTATGGTATTTTCAAGGCTAAGTTGCGGGAATTTTGTGATGAATTGGATAGTTATTTTATATTGCCAGGGCGATCACCCTATCTAAAAATAACCGACCAACCGAATGAGTATATTGTGCAATTTGATCAGGATCGCATGGTGTTTTTAAAAAAAGACGCCTTAATTCTTCCGATAGAAAATACCACGCTAGAGGATCTGTCTCAGTGGTTTATCGATCGTTTTCAAGCCGAACATAATTTTCTGTTAACTTACGGCATCCAAGCCTTGACCATCAAGGTCTTTAATTCAGCGGTTCAAAGCGGTAGTGCCAGTTGGGAGGCTAATCTATAGTATACCGCTCGCGCATGAAGGCGCGAGCGGTATACCTTTGTTTTGATGGCTGGCGAAAAATAAATATTCGCTCAGCCACTGAAGGGGAGAATCGCGGTTCTCCCCTTCAGAATCCCCACCGCGATGAGTCATCTCAAGTGGATGCTTCGCATCTTGAAGTGGGCGTAATAGCGCTTGCTTCTTTTCGATGTAGGGCGTTGCTTAACAGACTCTGGATGATGAAGACAGGTTCTTCGCATGGCTGATGCTCTTGCGCTCAGGTTGTATATTTTTATATACTCGAGCATGCGTTGTATACTCTTGCCTCAGGGGATAACCCGAGGGGCTGAATGAGTTTGCTAGGCACAGGTATGGTCCTCAATAACTATGATGCATAGATGCGTATCGATGAATAAACAGAAAAAAATTACATTTGTTGGTAGTGGTTCAATGGCCTATAGCCTGGTCAGTGGCTTGATAGCTGATGGGTATAAGCCTGGATCCCTGTGCGTATCTGGCCCGAGGGTGCCGACTCATTTTTCAGACGAGTTGTCGATTAGGGTGGAATCAGACAATGGTCGGGCGGTTGGGTTCTCGGATGTTGTCGTATTAGCCGTTAAACCGCATAAGGTGAAAACCATATGTGAGGAAGTAGCCAGCATCGTGCGCGACTCGAGGCCGTTGGTTATCTCGGTAGCAGCAGGTGTCCCGACGGCTTCAATTGCCTCGTGGTTGGGGACGAGTGATCTAGCTGTGGTGCGCGCGATGCCTAATACTCCTAGTGCCGTTCGTGTTGGGGCAACAGGGCTATATGCTCCCTCCGTTGTTTCTTCCGAGGATAGGATGGTAGCTGAGAATCTATTTTCTGCTGTGGGTGTTGCTGTCTGGCTGGAACAAGAGTCTCAAATTGATCTAGTGGCAGCGTTGTCTGGTTCTGGGCCAGCCTATATCTTTTTGATCATTGAGGTATTAAAAACCATTGCGGAGCAGGCTGGCTTACCTGAAGCAACAGCTCGTGTTTTAACAATCCAGACGGTATTGGGAGCCGCGAAGATGGCGCAGGACACGGGGGAAGATGCGGTGGATTTGCGCCGCTTGGTCACGTCACCTGGAGGCACAACAGAGCAAGCGATTCAGGTCTTACAAGATCATGACTTGGGTCTTATTTTTCGCAAAGCTTTGGAGGCAGCCGTAAAAAAAGCGCGAGAATTGAGTGATGCTATGTCGGATTAGGTGGCTCGGTATCACGGGCTTGCTGTTGGTGTGGTTAGATAAAGGTCGTGCTGCTAGACGGCCTGATTTCGTGGGGCGTCGAAGTTAGCCTTAAGCTGGTAGCTTAAGGTGTGTACGGGCGATTATTGGTATTTAATTTTTCCTATAGTGATGGATATATGGCTGCATTATTTCAGGCCTTTTTATGGTTGATCCGTTTAGCTTTTGATGTCTATATTACATTTTTGCTGTTACGCTTATTGCTTCAAAAATTGGGGGCCAACTATTATAATCCGGTGTCTCAATTTTTAATCAAGATGACGGATGCGGTAGTCTTACCGTTGCGCAAGATGATGCCTGGATATCGAGGCTTTGATCTGGCCATCGTGTTTTGGATTCTGGCGGCCGAGCTGATGAGAAATATATTGATTCTTTCGGTGTCGTTTGCCACGTTCCCTCATTGGTTAGGGCTGTTCATTGTGTCATTGGGAGAGCTGGGTCATATTCTATTTAATATATATTTTTATGCTATCTTGCTATCTGCTGTGTTGAGTTGGTTTGCTAGTTTAAGGCAGGGGCCTATTGCTGAGGTTGTTGCTCTGCTCACTGAGCCGATTCTTGCGCCAGTGAGACGACGAATGCCTCTTTACCATCATATTGATTTTTCCTCTTTAATTGTTTTAGTGGTGATACAGTTGTTGTCTTCATGCGTATGGACACCCTTAGTTGCGCAAGGTATTCGTCTATCGATGTAATGTTGGCTGCAGGTATATCATGACCTAGCTGCTTCTGTGTCATCAACTATGAAAAAGGCGAGAGCATGTTGCTGTTGCGATATTTTTTGGTTTATAGCGATGAAAGTATTGCTTCTTCCTCTTATTTCCGATAGGATAAGCTTATTTCGCTATGACTGAGTTGGCGAACCTGGTTTCGTGATTTAATTATCATCTACTGACCCAATGGCTTACCATGAATGATTTTGTAAAGGATACGACTGACGAGAGTTTTGATGCTGACGTTTCGAACAAAGAATTTCCAGTCTTGGTAGATTTTTGGGCTGAGTGGTGCCAGCCTTGTAAGATGGTTTCAAATGTAATTGATGAAGTTGCTGAAGAATATGATGGTCGCGTTATATTTTTAAAGCTCAACGTAGATCACAGCACAGATATAGCCGCTAAGTATAATATCAGGGGAATTCCTCATTTAATTATGTTTGTTAAGGGCGAGGTCAAATCTCAGAGAACAGGTGCGCTGAACAAGGCCGAATTAGTAGCCTTTATAGACCAAAATATACAAGATTAGCGCTTGGCGTTTCCCACCTGTTATAGTACTATCGTTCACTCCGCATTACGGATCGAAATGTCTTAGGCTCCATTGCATAGGTTCAGAAATAGAAATAAGGCATCGTAAACGACTAGGGAAGCGCTTGATCAAGTCGAGAATTTCACAAATACATCTAACTCATTTCAAACACGCTTAATATAGAATCTGGCTATAAGGTAGGTGCTGTTCGTCCATAGAGACTAGAAATCGCTCGATGTTAAAGATAATTGATAGCGCTTACTCATTGAACATTACTTTTCATAAATACTGAATAACCTCAAGGGGATCTAAAAGCACGATGGCCATTAATATTACTGAAGCGAAGTCAACGTTTGTGACGTTGAATGAATTAAAGCAGAAATCCGTCCGTGAGTTGATGGAGACGGCAAATTCTCTGAATATACCTAATCTCTTGCGTGCTGGGAAAAACGAGATTGCTTTCGCTATTTTGAAGGAGTTGGCTAAAAGAGGTCAGGATATTGTTGCTGAAGGCACATTAGAAATTTTGCCAGACGGTTTCGGCTTTTTGCGATTTCCAGACAATTCTTATGTAGCAGGTCCTGCTGATATTTATGTCTCACCCAGTCAAATTCGACGTTGTGGTCTTAGAAAGGGTGATACTGTTTTTGGTAGAATTCGTCCTCCTAAAGAAGGGGAGCGTTATTTTGCATTACTGAAGGTTGATCGAATTAATTTTGAGGATGTAGGGGCCTCTAAAGGTAAAATATTATTTGAAAATCTAACACCTCTATTTCCAAATCAGCAAATTATCATGCAAGTGGGGAGTGGCAGTACGGAAGATATTACTTCTCGAATCATTGACTTAAATGCACCGATTGGTATGGGACAGCGAGGTTTGATTGTATCTCCCCCGAAGGCCGGTAAGACCATGATGTTACAAAATATTGCGCACTCTATTGCAACGAACCATCCTAACCTGATTTTGCTTGTGTTGTTGATTGACGAGCGTCCCGAAGAAGTGACGGAGATGGAGCGCTCTGTTCGTGGGGAGGTGGTAGCAAGTACCTTCGATGAGCCTGCTTCTCGTCATGTTCAAGTGGCGGAGATGGTATTAGAGAAGGCTAAGCGGCTTGTTGAGCATCGACAAGACGTTGTTATTTTGTTGGACTCTGTTACTCGGTTGGCTCGTGCTTATAATACGGTAATTCCGGCATCAGGTAAGGTGTTGACCGGTGGTGTTGATGCGAATGCTTTACATCGGCCTAAGCGCTTTTTTGGAGCTGCGCGTAATATTGAAGAAGGCGGGAGCCTGACCATTATTGCGACATCCTTGGTAGAAACTGGCTCTAAGATGGATGATGTGATTTATGAAGAATTTAAAGGTACGGGTAATATGGAGATCCATTTGGATAGACGTATCGCAGAAAAGCGGATTTTTCCTGCCATCAATATTAATCGTTCCGGCACTCGTCGTGAGGAGTTGATGATTCATTCGGATATCTTATCAAAGGCATGGCTGCTACGTAAAATATTAAGTCCCATGGACGAAGTTGCTGCGATTGAGTTTCTTATTGATCGCCTTAAATTGACCAAAACTAACGCAGATTTCTTTGACTCCATGAAAGGGTAGACGGTAGTTCGTATTCTTCTGGAAAGTGTGTTAAAATTCATGAGTTTAAAAATAGGGCAAGAAGCTTTATTCTTTTCAGCATGCTTTCTCATAAAAAGATGCCTGATTTGGGTGACATCAAATATTACTATATCATTACATTTGAAGGTTCTATATGACCCAAGCATTATCGCTCCCTTCCGGTCGTTCCCTGTCTGTTGGGAGCTTAAGTAGTTATATTAATTGGGTAAATACCATTCCCTTATTGACTATGGAAGAAGAACACGATCTAGCTACGCAGTTTCAAACTCATCAGAATTTAGAGGCAGCGCGTAAGCTTGTATTGTCTCATTTGCGCTTTGTGGTTCGTATTGCGCGGGGATATGCGGGATATGGTTTGGCTCAAGCAGATTTAATTCAAGAGGGTAACGTTGGTTTGATGAATGCCGTGAAACGTTTTGATCCTAAAGTGGGCGTTCGTCTGGTGTCGTTTGCTGTGCACTGGGTGCGGGCAGAAATCCACGAATTCGTGCTTCGAAACTGGCGTATTGTTCGGGTGGCAACGACCAAAGCTCAACGTAAATTATTTTTTAATCTGAGAAAGCAAGAAAAAAAGCAAACCTGGTTTAGCCAAGCTGAAGCAGGTCGTATTGCGGATGATTTACAAGTGACACCTGCACAGGTTCGCACGATGGAACATCGGTTATATGCTCATGACGAATCCTTTGATCTTTTTTCGGAAGATCAGGACTCAGAAAAAGCGTATCTTGCGCCGGCCCATATCTTAGAAGATAAGCGCTCTAATCCAGAGCTACAGCTGGAACAAGAGGACTGGAGCGCAGCACAAAGTCAGTACTTAGCCCAAGCAATAGATAGCTTAGAAGCACGTAGCCAAGATATCATCAAGGCACGTTGGCTAAGCCAGAAGAAGGCAACCTTGCAAGAACTGTCAAAAAAATACAATGTTTCACTTGAGCGCATTCGTCAGATTGAAAAGAGTGCTATGCAGAAGATCCGAGGGTTTCTGTCAGAAGCGGGCGTATAGGTAACTTTTTGGTATTGTGTAAAAAGCAATGATAGGATACTGTTTGTTTTATTATATAGTGAGGAACTTATGAAAAAATCAAAAGCGCTTGTGCTGATCATGGCAGGATTTTTATGGACTATGGGAGTAGTCAGTGCAGGTTTTGCAGCGGAGAAGCATCCGAAGCCGGCGCTTCCTTTTTCAGATACTCAAAAGCATGAAATAGAGAAAATTGTTCATGATTATTTGGTGAGTGACCCGAAGACTTTAGTAGAGGCTACGCGTGCATTGCAAGTGAAAGAAGAAGAACAAGCACAGCAAACGACCTTAAAAGCAATTGAAGATAATAAAGCGGCAATCTTTAATGATCCAAATGTTCCTTCCTATTATGCAGGAGTAGGGAAACCTTCGGCCACCATTGTTGAATTTTTTGATTATCAATGTGGCCATTGTAAAAATATGGAGCCTATTATTCAAAAGATCATTAAGAAGAATAAGAATGTTAAAGTGATCTTTAGAGAATTTCCATTTTTGGGCTCGGACTCTGAGTATGCAGCGAAGGCAGCCTTGGCCTCAGCTAAGCAAGGCAAGTACTATGCTTTTCATAATGCCTTATTTGATTCTCAGTCGCGATTGACGAAAGTCGAAGTTTTGAAATTAGCGAAATCAGCTGGTTTGAATGTAGCGCAATTGAAAAAATATATGAAAAAGAATTCGGCTAGTATCGATACAGCACTAAAGGCAAATCAAGAACTTGCAGAGAGCCTTCACTTGATGGGCACTCCAGCCTTCGTCATCGGTGTTGGGGAAATGACTGATTCTGCTGATAAAAACCTACCGGCTCATGTATATTTTGTTCCGGGTGAGACTTCTCAGGATAATTTGGAGAAGTTGCTTGCTGAACACTAATACATTGGCTTTGGTCTTGCTATATCATTGCGGAAGGAAGGGATGCTGGGCACTGTAAGGCTAAGGTTGAGATTTTGTGTTAAAATTTCCTTGTACCCTTGTCTATCATACCTTACAATAGCGGTTCTCAATGTTAATGGGTCTCGTTTTTCTCTTGTGAGATGGGTCTTGATCATGTTTAATAGTGGGTTATTTTTGATATTTAATGATATTTGAGGAGAAAATGGCGATGAGCCAGAATAAGAAAATTTATGTTGGCCAAATCTCATTTCAGTGTACTGAAAAAGATTTAGAGACTTTGTTCGAACAATTCGGATCCATTTCGGATATTAAAATAATTTCTGATCGAGAAACGGGTCGTTCCAGAGGGTTTGCTTTTATTGAATTTGACGATACGCAAAGTGCTGAAGATTCTTTAAAGCTTCATGATTCGCAGTTCCAAGGTCGAAAGATCGTAGTTAATTTTGCGAGAGATAAAGATGATCGTCGACCACCTTCTTCTGATAGAAGACGTCGACAAGGTGGTTAAAGTTGATTAATTGAAAATGTGAGTGCTGTAGGTACGCCTTTGATTATGCTTCTTAGCATAGGCTAGCGAGGAAGAGATGACATCAACCAATATACTGCATGACACCCTAAAACAAGAACATAGCCATGCCGTCGCGCATTTTATGTCTAGGGTGTATTTGTGGATGTTTCTGGGATTGATGATTTCTGCCTTTGTCGCCTATTCCTTATATCAGAGCCCTGCAGCATTAGCTATTGCTAAAATTCCTGGTGTTTTTTTTGCAATAATAGGTTTTCAATTATTTTCAGTTTTATTGTTAACTTGGTTGAATAGCCGAATTAATGCAGTCATGGCTGTGCTTGCTTATATTTTTTACGCGACGCTAACAGGTGTTACTTTTTCATTAATTTTGCTTTTTTATGCCCAGCAAACTATATTTTATGTATTTGCACTGACAGCAGGTATATTTTTTCTGTTGAGTGTATTTGCTTATATCACTAAAAAAGATCTAAGCCCTCTGGGTACTTTTGCATATATGGGAGTATTTGGTATAATAATGGCATCGTTGCTGTCTTTATTTGTACCTAGTTTACGATCTGATATGACTCAGTGGGTTTTGTCTGGGGTGGGTGTCATTGCATTTTCTCTATTAACAGCCTATGACACACAGAGAATCAAGCGTTCTTATCTCTCTAGTCTATCGATGGCTCAGTATCCTCTCAGTTCAGAAGTTGTAACAAAATCGACTATACAAGGTGCATTATCATTGTACTTAGATTTTGTGAATTTGTTTATTTATTTGCTTAGAATTTTTTCAGATAAATAAATATTGCTCATAATCCGCGAGGATATTGATGATTCGGCAGGGTGACGGAGTATCACCCTCTGTTCTTCTCGAGAGCATCGAATTTTCAGCATCTCCTTCGTTTTTGATGGTCCACGCACCGGTTTATTCAGTATGTTGTTTGACCCCAAATTTCCTTTTTTGCCAAAAGGAAAGATATATTATGGCTACGTTATTATTATTTGTGCCATTTTAGCCGTTATTGTCAGCGCACCTGGACAAACAATAGGTGTATCTGTTTTTATCGATTATTTTATACACGCGTTAGCGATCACTCGCACACAATTGAGCATGGCGTATATGATAGGCACCTTTACTAGTGCTGTGTTGATGGCTTATGCTGGTCGCTTCATTGATGACAAAGGTTCCAGGTCTGTTATATTTTGGACGAGTATTGGTTTGGGGTTCACCCTTATCGGATTGTCACGTATGGAATGGTTGTCGACTCATTGGATTACGCAATCTCGGCATTGGCATGTCATATTTTTATTAAGTGTCTTGAGCATAGGGTTTTTCTTCTTACGATTTTTGGGACAAGGTCTATTAAGTGTATTAAGTCGTATTTTGATCCTGAAGTGGTTTGTTGCAGGTAGAGGGCGGGTCAGTGGCATAGTTGGGATATTTGCAACGTTAGCGATGTCTGCATCACCGCCTTTATTTAATAAAATGATTCAACTCATGGGGTGGCAGCAGACTTATATTACCTTAGGCGCCATAATTGGTACGTTTTTTGCCTGTTTTTTTTGGCTATTTGTGCGAGATACTCCTGAATCTTGCCATTTAAGCGTAGATGGTCCGTTGTTTTCGGGAGACGGCAACAATACAGCTGCTGTGGTACGCGATTGGACTTTACAAGAAGCGAAAAAAACGCCTACCTTTTGGATATTCGCGATAGCTCTCAGCTTTTATCCGTTTGCGATGACGGCTATTAATTTTAATATTATTTCTATTTTTCAATCTGCAGGATGGTCACGACACGCTGCTATTTCTATATTTGTCCCATCAGCGGTAGTTTCTATCATTGTTAAATTAGTCAGTGGATATTTGTGCGACCATCCGTTGTGGCGTGATCGACTTAAGGTTCAATTAGCGATCTATATGGGTGCTGTACTGACCTTGTGCACAGGAGTATTATTGTTGCCTGTGCTGCATGCTGCTTATTATGGCTTGATAGGTAGTATGGGCATTGCGACTGGTTTATATATTACCTTATCATCGGTATGCTGGGGTAGTTTCTTTGGGCGACTACATGTGGGGAGCATTAGTAGTTCAGCTATGAGCTATGCTGTATTCGCTAGTGCTTTGGGTCCGGTTTTTTATTCTTTATTGCGAGATTGGTTAGGCGGCTATAGATTGCCTTTACTGATTTCTTTAATCATAGCCGCCCTATTATTCATCTTGAGTTTTTGGGGCGATAAACCCGTATTTCAGGACGATGCCTCATAGGCATTATTTCTTAAGTAATTGACGCAATACAAATTCTAAAATGCCTCCGTGACGGTAATATTCAAATTCGTTCTGCGTATCAATAGCCACCTGCAGTTTAAGCGTTTCGGTGGAGCGCCCATCTGCACGGTGGATGCACATGGATACCATACCCCCTGGTTTTAAGCATGAGTCTAAATCAGGGAAGTCCATGAGTTCATCACCACATAAAGCTAAAGTTTTTCTTGATATATTTGGGGCGAAGGTTAAGGGGATCACACCCATGCCGATTAAATTAGAACGGTGGATACGCTCAAAACTTTCAGCAATAACGATTTTAATGCCGAGAAGACGAGATCCTTTGGCAGCCCAATCTCGTGAAGAGCCGGTACCATATTCCCGCCCTGCAATAATAACGAGTGGGATATGCGCAGATTGATATTGCATGGCGGCATCATAGATACTCATCTTCTCTCCACCTGGAAAAAATTTCGTAAATCCACCTTCTACGTCCGAAAATATCTCATTTCGGATGCGAATATTAGAAAAAGTACCCCTCATCAGAACCTCATGGTTACCACGACGGGCACCATAGGAGTTAAAATCTTTAGAATCTACGCCGTGGTTCAGCAGATATTGGCCTGCAGGGCTATCTAATTTAATTGCACCAGCAGGTGAAATATGATCTGTTGTCACGCTATCACCTAAGAGAGCGAGCATGCGGGCCCCTTTAATATTGTGAATGGGGGTAGGTTCCGTGCTCATGCCATCAAAAAATGGAGGGCGTTTAATATAAGTGGAATCAGGATTCCACTGATAAGTATCACCTGTAGGAATGTGAATAGATTGCCAGGCTTCGTTGCCAGCAAATACTGCACCATATTCTTTTTTAAACATGGCTTGACGAATGAGCGTAAGCGCTTCTTCGATTTGGCTAGAGTTGGGCCAGATATCTTTTAAATAAATGTCCTTTCCTTGGTCATTTTTACCGATAGGCTCTTTTTCCAGATTCACTTGGGTGGTGCCAGTCAGCGCTAATGCAACCACCATAGGGGGAGAAGCCAGCCAGCTGGCTTTGACTTGAGGGTGTATACGACCTTCAAAATTTCGATTACCCGATAATACGGCAGAGACAATAAGATTATGATCATGGATGGCTGCTGCAACAGGGTCGGGTAGAGGACCAGAGTTACCAATACACGTGGTACAACCATAGCCCACTAAATAAAAGCCCATAGCTTCTAGGTATTTAATGAGTCCACTGGCTTCCAAATAATCAGTGACCACTTTAGAGCCTGGTGCTAAGGAAGCTTTGACCCAAGGTTTAGGCTTCAATCCTTGCTCTTCAGCATTTTTCGCTAAGAGTCCAGCAGCTAGCATGACGCTCGGGTTGGAAGT
>JABABH010000209.1 GCA_014238325.1 Coxiellaceae bacterium
ATGGGCGGTGCCCGTGTTCTCGTGGCTTATTTGCTTCTCAATTGGTCAAATCCTTGAGGATGTACTAGATTTATCTATAGGAATGCTCATTGTCCAGAGAGTGTTCAGGAGAAAAGTATGAGAAAATCTTTGTTACTGGGCATCTTAGGGGTATGTGCTTGGTTAATTTTAACGCTCATTCCTGTATCATCAGCGCATTCCCCTAATGTGCGTCCTATGTCTGCCTTACCATCTTGCTCTGTTAATCCACAAGAAAATGGGCAAATTACTTGTTCTTGCGCAAGTGGCGATGATTTATCCTTTGAGTATCAACGCCAGCAATTAGTCGTACAGTGTGCATCTTGAGTCGACCGGGATACGAGGATCCAAAACGTGGGCTAACATCAGCGTTGGCTAACATCGGTCACGGTTTCAGGAAGAATGGAGCGCCCGAAAAATATTTCGCCAATGCGAATAAAGCGTTCGGGTAGATCTGTGACTAGAAATCGAATACGGGATGGATGTGTTGATCGGTGGATGGTGGAAGAGGCCATCATGTCGCATACGGCAGTTGCGGTTTCTTTTGCAGAATCAACGATATGAATATCATTCCCCAGTAGGGTAGATATAGAATGCGTGAATATTGGAAAATGCGTACAGCCTAGAATCATACAATCAAGATTTTTTGTGTCCTTCATGATAGAGGCGAGATATCGCTTTAATATAGCTTGGACAATATCCTCATCTAAGATACCTTCTTCTGCTAAAGCGACGAGTAATCCACAGCTCTGTGTGAGTACGCTAATGCTGGGGTTGTATGCATGCAAGGCGTTCTGATAAATTCCTGAATTAATGGTGCTTTCTGTGGCGAGAATGGCGATGGTATTGGTTTTAGTGATTCGTGCTGCGGCTTTTGCTCCAGGATCAACGACACCAATGATGGGTAGGGTTGGGAATAATTGTTTCAGATGAGGTAAGGCCCTTGTAGTGGCAGTATTACACGCAATGACTAATAATTTAATATCATGCTGCATCAATATAGCGGTGATATGTGCAGCATATTGTCGAATTGTGCTTGCGCTTTTAGTGCCATAAGGGAGTCGGGCGGTATCACCAATATATAGATAGGACTCTTCTGGTAAGGCTTGTGTGAGAGCACGGAGCACGGTTAGCCCCCCCATGCCTGAATCAAAGATGCCTATAGGACGGTTTGAGGATGGCGTGATGCTATGAGTGTGCATGTTGCATCATAGATGATTGGGTGAGTCGATGTGTTGCGCTTCCTTGCGAGAGGTACATAGGCTATCCCTGTGCTAATATGGTTTTTTGTTGTTGAATAATGTGTTGAATACCTTCACGGGCAAGCTCTGTGAGCTTGTGCAGTGCTCTGCTATCGAAACAGCTTCTCTCTGCCGTACCCTGAATTTCTACGAATCGTAAATCGTCGGTCATAACGATGTTCATATCGGTGTCAGCAGCTGCATCTTCCTGATAGTCGAGGTCTAAAATAGGTGTATTACGGTAGACTCCTACAGAAACTGCTGCAACATAGTGCTTTAAAGGATCTGTTTTTAGGATGTTTTTTCTTTGTAGCGTCTGTAATGCATCCACCATGGCAATAAAAGCTCCATTGATGGCTGTGGTGCGGGTACTACCATCGGCTTGAATCACATCACAGTC
>JABABH010000210.1 GCA_014238325.1 Coxiellaceae bacterium
TCACCGGTAACCTCCCCTCTGTAGACCTGCAGTATCGCAAATCTTTCCAACAGAGTGGTTACATTTTAGGGGACTAAGACAACTCACCCCTATTTTTGAAAAAGATTCATGAATGATCATATTTTAGCATGCCATGAATTTAGACAAGCTCAAGCAGAAAATTGACGCGCCATGACGGTCAATATTTACCGCTGTAAACTTTATATACAATGACTGATATAGCTTAGAACCTATATTCATGCTCTAGAAAATCTTTTGAGCAAGAGCCTAGCATGGCCATCGTCATATGGGTTTCAGCCAAAGAGATGGTGATTTCAAGATGATGTGGGTGTCCCTGCATCATTAAAAACCAATGCTACTTTTTAAAGAAGGTATTCCTCTAACTGTGTCACTATCTTCACTTGATCCACTAAACCATGTAAATGACCTAGTGTGTCAATCCATAGCTTTCAAATAACGGGAATGAGCTGAGACCTCCCTACTCCTCCAATCCTTTCCATGCTTCACCCGGTAAATGTTGCACGAGCCTTTCAGAAATCACTTGAAAAGCTTCCGTTGGATTCCAATAAGCGCTTTCAGATAATACTTGTTTTGCATCCGTTAAAAAATCTTTTGACGATGCTTTATTGCTAAGATTTTTTTCAAATTCAGCACGACTGATTTTAGTGTTTTGCTGGTTAGTATAGTATTCAAATGCTTTCAAGATTTTGTTACAGTCTACGCCTAATTGCGTAATAGTCATCCAAAGATCGTATAGGTCACGTCCCTTAGCACGTTGATAGAGGGCTCGAAACTTCGTGCCCATGAGCTCTTCAAGCTCATAGGTTCTAATACAGGCTTTTCCTGAAAACCAAGAGCTATCAACTTGATAAACTTTTTCTTTAAACCCAAACACACAAAATGGCTCAACTGTATTAATTTCTATTTTTAAACGCAGTGGAGTCGGCGGGCTATCTTCTGATTGAAAACGATAAATGAATTTTACAGATCGCGCTGTCTGCTTCCATTTTGCCTTACCAAGCCAAGGCTCAATTGAATCCCTAATCGCTGTCATAACTTCACCCATAGGCTCACCCTTAATATAAACCAAATCAATGTCTTCGCTATATCTTGCGGACGAGTTACAGTATAATTTATTCAGCGCTGTACCTCCACGAAAAGCCAAAGACTTTTTAATAATAGGATTTTGAAACAATGACACTAATGCTCTACTCAACACCAAATCTTGTTCTACTTGAGATTGGAAAACCCATGGAGCATGTTGCCGCCATTGTACAATTTGTTTAATAGATATCATCTAAGTCGCTCTCCACGAGAGTATTAACAAGAATGCGCCATTTTTTATTTTTCTGTGCATTGTTAACCGATAAATATGGTACGAGCGGAATCATTCTTGATTTTATTGAACCTAAATGTTCATACAATGCTTGCGCTAATTCAGTATAACTCAGCTTATCTAACAAATAGCCTAACCGCTGAACCCAGGCTGATTCAGCAAATACATGTGTTAGCTCAACGAGTTTCTTCGCATCTACGCTTTCAGCCAGCTCATGTAATACAGTGACAACACGGCTCATTCCGCCGCTTTGTCGCATGAATTTCACCAAATCCATCGCGGTAGCTTCTGGGGTAGAAACACAAATAGTTCCTGACGGAGTTTTCATGAGTTGTATCGGCGTTTTTACACAGGATGCATTTTGGATAAAGTCAACCGTCACGTTTCCACAAACAACCTTCGGGCGTGTTAATGGCAATATGACTTGGAAACTTTGAGGTTGTTGGTGAGCAGCACCATGAAACATAGCTGCACTCAGTAAACCAATATAATATTTTTTGTGCCAATGAGACATCAAATCATCAATAAAATAATTTGGCGGCAAACAACCCAGCCTTCTAAATTCAGGTGTTAGAATTAAATAGTACCCTTTTGCAGGGGTTGCAATTTCTTTATTGTTTCGCAACCTCTCCAGAGCCCGCTGGGCTGCTTTATTTGTAATCCCCATTTCTTTTTGAAGTTTTACACTAGTAAACGAAATTTCGCCCATTCCAAAAAGATGGTCAATGTACATTTTCGCTTTAGAAGTCATACACCATAACTTTTAATCAAAGCCCCTGAAAACGGGGTTTTATAATAAAGATATGTTGATACTAGCCGCAAAAAACTCCTATGTCAACAAATCATAGTGGATACTATAGCTCTTTTGTCTTTTCTAAGTTAGAAGCTTTGTCATGCCTCTACCCCAACGTCAAATAGGACCTGTCGTCAATAGCATGACTCAACTCGGGATGCCTCAGTCAGTGCTGAGATAAAAAGGCGTTGATAACATTAACTTCTTAACATCATTGCACTAAAATTTCTTTACGCAACAACGCCGCTGATCATCGTACAGTCGAATTTGACTATGTGCGCCATTAACACAAAAGCATGATGGCACAATAGATGAACCACGGCTTATCGAATGGCGTCTAACGAATATTCTCAACACACCTCTCTTTCTGCTTTGCCTCCCATAACAAATTCGGTTGTTAAACGATCTCTCGATCAAACCATTGCTTCATTCAATTGTTTTATCAAAAAACCGTGCATTTCACGGTCATCAACAGTGATTGTAGACGATCGAAAGTGGCCTATTTTAAGGAAGGCCGAAGAGAAGTAAATGTCTTGGTTTTTGTCGATGCGTAAGTCCTAAGGTACTCCCCAACTAAAGTAGAGTATTGTGTTATGCTATCTTATTTATCTAGGATCGGTCGTGTCGAGATTTTTTTCAATCCTTGGGGCAGTCACAGAAACTACTGGCAATCCTCGATGCAGCGTTAGTATAAAAGGAACAGCTTTTTCTGCCCATTCCTGAGCAGTTGGTACCGTTTTCAAGTATTCTACTGATAGCTGGCATTGGTCTAACATATTTGTTGCAATACCGCCACCTGGATCCATCGCAAACAACCCTACTCTGTCACCATAATCTAATCGCAATGTCTGTGTTAATCCCTCTACTGCAAATTTAGAAGCACAATATCCAGCTAACCCATTAGCTGCTTGTCGCCCCCAAGATGAACTCATATTAATCATCACACCATTTTGACTTGGCCATTGAATCATATAGGGCAATAAAATTTTATTAAAAACCATAGGAGCAACTATATTTACATCCATGATTTTTTTAAATTCTGCACTATCTTGCTCTAACAGCGGTTTACGCGTATCCATAAGAGAGGCATTTGCGATTGCTAATTTCGGAACACCATCTGTTACTACAATATCATTAACCCATGCCTGAACAGATGCTTCATCTACCACATCCACTTGTATAAATTCACAATGACTGTAGCGAGTTTGCAAATCACAAAGCCTCTCAGCATTTCTAGCGCACCCAAATACCTTCCAGCCTAATTTTACAAACTGGTCAGTCATTGCACGACCAAGCCCCCTTGTAACACCAGTAATAACAA
>JABABH010000211.1 GCA_014238325.1 Coxiellaceae bacterium
CAGCCAAGGGTTTTTTTCTACGGGTAGAGGTCAGCATCGATACTCAATCGACCGGGTCAACAGATAGGGTGTGGCGCTGAAGAATATGACAGAGCTCTGCTAGAAAGGTATGATGTTGCTGCATCAAACGTTCTGATTTGTCCGTCAAACGATTATAGCCTATTACCGCAGGAATAGCGGTAAACAACCCAACGGCAGTTGCCATTAAAGCTTCAGCAATGCCAGGAGCGACGAGGGAAAGCGTTGCGCTAGATTGCCCAGCAAGAGCATGGAATGCCGATATAATACCCCATACTGTGCCAAATAATCCAATATAGGGGCTAGTTGAGGCCACTGTGGCTAAAATATTTAAATGGTGTTCGAGATGTTCTGTCTGACGTGTTTGGGTGATATGTATGGCTCGTTCTATCCTGGATGCTGCGCTGTCGTGGGGCGCTTTTTTATAGAGTGCCAAAAACTCAGTAAAACCAGACTGAAACATGGCTGCTAATCCGACTAGCTTGCCTGGTACCTTAGGTAATTGCTGGTACAAATGGGAGAGATTCTCAGTAGAGGAAAATAGGCGATGGAAGCGTAAAATTTCTCCTTGGGTCTGCTTAAAAAGCATGGTTTTATGGATCATAATAGTCCACGAGGCGATAGAAGCACTCAGGAGCAGCAGAACGACGAATTTTACAACAAAGCCTGCATGAGTAACAAAAGTCCAAAGCATCAAGTTATAGCCAATGGTTTGATCATGAATGATATCGCTGACATGAGTTATGCCTGCTTGTCCTAATTGTGCGGTGAAGCTCAGTATAAAGTCAAGAGTAGATGCGGTATGGCGTATGTTTTTGAGATGGATAGATAGAGATGGCGATCCATTCAGGTTTGACTTTATTTTGCAGTGAAATAGGGGGGACGCGATGGCAAGGTGCTGAAATACCTCACCACCGCTAACCGCCATTAACTTACATCGGAGTTTAATATGGCTCATGTTATTTTAAAGGATGCAACCACCCCTCAGTCAATGGTATTATTTTAGGGGGGATAGACAAATAGCACAGAGGGTAATGCGAGGATGAGCCTGAACTATTGCCCCAGCAATGAATAGAATTTGCTCATTTTTAGTGTTCATTTTCTATTGGTTTCCATGTAAGACAGGCATGACTTACCAGATAGCTTGGAGCATAATATGAGCGACATACCTGATGTTTCCGGTATACAAGAAGGTGATTCTATAGACTCTACTGTTTTTAGAGATTTTGACTTTCAATCTTTAAATAATGAGAAATTAACAGATATTAAAGCAAAGTTTAATGCACTTGGTCCAGAAGACGAAAAAGAGTCCGTGGATACAGTACAAACGGAAAATATTGAACCTACACAAAATAAGAATAGTGTGGAGCAGAGGCCTTCTATCATGAAGCGACTCAGTCCATTTGGTTTTTCTTTATTTCGTTATCGCTTACTGCAACGCAATCAACTACGGTTAGTACAACGGAATGGTACTCCAGAATTAGTCACTTTCTCGGGCTTTGCTGAGCGTCGTAAGAAAGTATGGTCTATTTGGCCATGGACATGGTTCAAAGCTGCTAACACAAGCTCTCATACCGTGCAAATACTAACCTTTAAAGAATTGGAGAACCAGGGTTATTTGGGATATGGTGATAGGCATTTAATTTTAGTGAAGCAAGGATATTTTGCTAGAGTCAAGATTGATGGTCTTCCTACATTATTGAAGCCTGGCGTACATATTTTAAAAACGAACAATTTTGATTACAAGGATCAGGTTAGTCAGGATGATCCACACATTTCGCATGAGACCTGCCATTTCCTTCGAATACCTCCTGGAAAGCTTGCGACAGTCAGAAGTCAGAATGTTTCGCAGCTTTGGACGGGTAGCCATGCATTTCGTTCTAATAACTTTCAAATACACCATGTAAAGACTAATACTTTATTTTATGATCTTAACGATGCTAACATTGGACTCGATCAACTACGACGGTTATTGCCAAAAGCTGGGGAGCTTGCTGTATACAGCATTGGAACTAAAATCCATACTTATGGAACAGAACAGGAAGAACAAGAAGAAGCGAAGATATTAAATAGCCCCAATGTAAGATTTATAGGGTTTCTCTCGACTAATTTACAAAACTGCAACTTTCCTGCTCCAGAAGAAAAGCAGGAGTACTATAAGTATTATACTCAGGACCTTGTTCTGATTGGGGTAAAATTATATATTATCTATAGCATTCGCGATCCCGAAAAAGTGCTTGCGAAATTAAAATTTAACGATATTAATGAACATGTTAGACGTACCACACATACTGATATGTTAAAAGTAATAAAGGAGTTTCCATTTCAACAGCTTCAAACTAGCAAAACTACAAAACCTGTTGATCCTGATTTCTCATCACACCGATCTGCAGCTAACCCTTCAGCCCCCCCAAGGAGACAGCACAAGAAAGAGTACACCGAGAATTAGCAAACCTCTTGAGTGAAGTTGGTATTAACTTAGAGCGTTTTAGTATTGAAGAGTTCAAACTTTTAGATCGTGAGCTTGAGATGAAGTTAGGCGTGCAAGCTAATCTTGCAGCGGCAGCCTATGCTGAATCGACAGTCCTGGGCATCACCATGGAAAATGATAAGAAGAAGGCTCAAAC
This sequence comes from Coxiellaceae bacterium, assembly GCA_014238325.1. Taxonomy (GTDB): domain Bacteria; phylum Pseudomonadota; class Gammaproteobacteria; order Coxiellales; family Coxiellaceae; genus JABABH01. Next base: position 2,646 of record JABABH010000211.1, read on the forward strand.
GCAGGTTGATATTGCAATCCTGCATGCTGCTCAACAAAGAAATCAGAAGCTAAATGACGCGGAGCAGGACGCTAGAATTGCAAAAGAAAAATGCCAGGCCGCAAAGGATGAAGCTGATGCTATCATCTATAAAGAAGAGCGACTGGCCAAAATTTATCAAGGTAGTCCTCTTTTCGCGCAGGTTAAAATAGCAGAGAACAATGCACAAATGCTCTCAGGTCAGGTTCAGCAGGTTCCCGCATTACCCCGCAATGGTTTCTTCGCTGACCCTTATCAAAACCAAAGAAATAAGCTCACTATTATGCCTACTATACATGAGGTGGCTGATGATGCGCCTCATATGAGGGTTAACTGAAACGTGACGTAAATGAATCTAAAAAAAGAAGATGTAGTCGGACAAGTCTGATAGAAGACAAAGCCCAGATGGAGCAGCTGATAGCGGTGAATGGAAGAAGGGCATGTCGTCGTCAGGTGGTAGCAGACGTGCAGGTTAAAGCTACTGCCAAGCGAACGTTGCGTCGTCAATTCAGCATAGCGGTATGTGTCAGGGTATGGTGGACCCCAATAGCTGGACAGAAAATAGCTCCGAATAAGAGGTAATCGCCAACCCCAAAGATGCTATCCTTAGCCTGCAGTATCGCAAATCTTACAACTAACTGGTTACATTTTAGGGGACTAAGACAAAGCCCATACGACAGGTTATCACGGGACTGAATGATCTTAGAATAAAAATTATTTAACTATTTGGCCCCTCAGCTCAAAAAATATACGAGTTACTTAAGTGAGATTGCGGGAATCTCGGTTTTAAGTTTATTTTTTGTTAAATAGACAATGTATTTCTTCGCAGCAGCTTAAAGACATTTTTTTGAACATTCACAAGACCTCATAACAGATTTTTTTTCATGTAAAAGTCAATGTATTTTTTGTCTTTATCTCCATTTTCAGGAAAAACTTCTAACTTAGCAAACGTTGTGTATCCATGATGCTCATAAAATTCTACTGCTCCTTGAAAATCGCCCGTGTTTAGCTTAGCGCTCGTAATATGAAATTTATTGATAGCTATGTTTTCAAGCTTATTTAAGAGAAGAGCGCCATAGCCCAGTTTTCTAAAGTTTGGTTTAATCCATAATAGATCAATATGTAACCAGCCTAATTTAATTATTCCATATCCACCTCCTATAAATACGTCACTATCAAATAAGTTGACTAAAATATCCTGCGATTTATATGAGCCAATTAATTTTGAGTTATAATGTCGCAGTGAAATAGAAATTTGTTCAATATCATTTTTACTAGGAGCATAATTTTTTACGATAGATATAGACATTTTCAATTTTCCAAATTTTTAGCTTTATTCAATATTATATAATGCCCCCCGAAATTTAGACCAGAGAAAAAGCGAAATTTAGGAGATAATGCTTCCATATTGGAGGAATCATGGCTAAAAATAAGAGATGGTCGTCATCAGATAAGTTTGAAATAGTACTGAAGGCCATCAAAGGCGAGACAACACTTAACGAGATCTGTGAACGCTACCAGATAGCCCCAAGCCAGGTGCATGCCTGGAAAAAGCAATTTCTTGAGCAGGGTCAGGGGATATTTGATAAGAAACAAAAAAGTAGCACTATCAAAGCATTATTTGGTCAATTTTTAGATCATGGTATGGCTACTCGGCTATTAAAACAATTTGAAGATTATGAAAAATCACATTCAGCGTTGCCTAATATTCAATTGTGTTATATAGATGGCGCTCACTGGTCTATGTTTTCTAGAGATGAAGATTCAAAAGAGTTTGATAAAAATGTTATCCAGTGGGATCAATCTATGTTATTTGGATAATGACGTAAAATTTTTCTATGTTGCTTTGCATTAAATTTATAAAACAGTCAATGAAAAGGATAAATAAATGAATGATTATAAACAAGTTTTTCGGTGTTTGTTGGACTCGTTAGACTACGTTGTTATTCTGCTCGACACTGACTTTAAGGTTACAGAAGTAAATGCGAATGCAAAAGAGCTTTTTACATGGGAACAAGATTGCATATTAGGAAAGTATTTTCTGGAAGTTTTTAAGCAATCCGGTATTGAAGAACCAATGGGTTACGTCTTAGATGCTATAGAGCCTGGTAAAGTTATTCCTTTGAAACGAACGTCAGTATTTTATAAAAATAAAAAACATACGCTTGCTTGGCATATTAAGTATTGGTCTCAAGTAAATTTGTATATACTAGAAGGCTATATTGTCCAAGCATCCTTTCCTCATTCCTTAGAAATAACTGAGGAATTCCTCTCTGTTTTGAATGCATTGCCTTGTATTATTTTTTGGAAAGATAGCAATTTTTTTTATAGAGGGGGTAATATTCACTTTCTTAAGCATGCAGGTTGTAACTCTTTTGAAGAAATCGTAGGTAAGACTGATTTTGAACTTCCTTGGAGAGATGAACGGGAATCTTTTATTAATGATGATCGAAAAGTGCTAAGAACGGGTAGGGAAAACTTCTATATAGAGCATATGCTGAAAACTGCTGATGGATCAGTTTTAAATATCATTGCAAATAAAGTTCCCTTAAAGGATGAGATGAATAATACTATTGGTGTTTTAGGTATTGCTATTGATGTTACGCTTCAAAAACAACGAGAGCATCGGTTACAAGAATTTATTCACCTAGAAAAAAGACAGTTTTTTGCTCAATCTCAGCTATTAGAAAGCATTACTCAAGAAGTGTTTGGACTTAATTCAGGTGTAAATCAATCGATAGATTTAAAAGAATTAGTGATATTTTTAAAAGCTATTATCAGTAATATGCCTGGTAATGTTTTTTGGAAAGACCTAAATTCTGTTTATATGGGATGTAATGACCATGTGGTTGAGGTATGTGGTTTCTCTAATCGCTCAGATATTGTTGGTCTTACTGATTTTGAGCTTGAAAAGAAATTGGGTTGGCAGTCAGGAACTGCTGAGAGATTTAGAGAAGATGATATTAAAGTTATTACCTCTAGAGAAGCGCAAACCTATGAAGATGTATTTATCCAGGCTGACGGTAGAAAGGTGTTTATGTTTACCAAAAAAACACCTATTTTTAATGAGATAGGGAAAGTATCTGGCATATTGGCGGTTTCTTTAGATATTACTAAACTGAAGGAGAAAAAACAAGCGGAAGCAGCTAGCCGATCTAAGTCGGAATTTATCGCTAATATGAGTCATGATCTTCGCACACCGATCACTGGTATGCTCGGTATGCTCCAAGATATGTTATACGCGGCTGACCAAGCTAAGTCATCAATCAGTGATATAGATGCTCAACGAAACTCTGTGGCATTAAAGGATATGATTGAAACCGTTCAGCGTGATTCTCAATTATTGATGGGTGCGACCGATGAGCTTTTGCAATTGTGTAACGAAATTTTAGAAGTGACTCGCATAGAAGCTGGCGCTTCCGATCAGCACCTGGAGTCATTCGCCTTAAATGACCTATTGAATCATACCATTGAG
>JABABH010000212.1 GCA_014238325.1 Coxiellaceae bacterium
TAATGTGACACCAATGTGGAATACTGGCCTTGCGTATAAGATTACGTATACGGCAGCTGCCTCTAGTTTCACGCTCGCCATACCGCAGGGAATACCCGTCAATGCATGTAGTTCTGTGGCTAATAATCTAAACTCTAGTATGGTGGGAGCTGCCACTTCTAGTGGTGGTCACTCACCTGTTTCAGTAGATTGTTCTACGTCAGTCAAGAGCGGAGTAGCCCTGATATTCCCAGTATCTTAATTTTTATCCTAGCGAAGTACTTTCCCTGTCCGATATCGGACAGGGACATGCTCAGCAGACTGTGATGTGCATATAGGTAGACGAATGATCCAGATACATAATGGGCAACGAGGTTTTACTTTAATAGAAACCATCTTGGGGCTGGCGATTTTAATGGCCGCATTGGTGGCGAGCCTTATCTTTATCAATCATATACGGCGCAGAACTGAATTTCATCATCGGATGCATAGGGATATACAAATCTTATCCGATCATATGCATGCGGCTGCACATTATTTTCAAGCTTGTTCTGCAACGCGTACCAAAGTGACTTTTGACCTATTGGAAAATAAACAATGGGGTCGATTTCAGACGGGTACGCAATTTCAGTATATAAATATTATAGATCATACCGTTTATAAAAAGACTGAAGCTGGATCTGGATATATCTATGTACAGGTATCAGGCGCCATTAAGCGTGTCACGAATAGCATACCTGTCTTATCAAAAGAAGAAATCAAAGCATATCAGCAAGCCTTAAGTCAGGGTTCTACGACACATTTAACACTGCGTAAAAAACCTAAAGGTATCATTTTTATGATCCAACAACGTTTAGCTTATCCGACCTATCATGTCAATGATTTGGGGTTAGGTAAAGCCTTAAGTGAGTATACTAATCCCAATCCCTCAGAGGAGAATGCACGGTGCAAAGCTTAAATCAAAACAAGTCTTCCTCTGGATTTGCCATCCTAGAGGTTTTGTTAGCCTTGGGCATTTTATCGGTCGTTTTTATTTGGATATTTATTGCTTTGCAACGCTCACAGCGTCGTAATGAAGCGCAAGAAATTGTGCAGGAATTTAATATGATTCTGGCGGCCTCCGTGCATTATCACGATGATTTTAGTGCATGGCCCACGGGACCGCATACAGACGTCTTGCATACGAATCATTATTTGCCAGGTGATATCACAGCAGAGCTTAAACATTTTGAGCCGACCAATAAGTACCAAATACAGTTGAATGATAAATCCAAAAAAGATGAATCTTTCCAAGTGAGTTTGTGTGTTGCTAATCAGAAATTTGCAGATTTATTATTGCCGCTGCTGCCTTATTCTTCTCAGAATCCAGCGCCGAAGACCCACGCTAAAAAACCGCCAGCCTCTTGTCCGAAAATGCCAGTGGGTGCTATTGAAGTGATCAGTAAAATTGGTATTAACTCAGTGAATCGTCAACATATTAATTTTGACTTAAAATATCCGGGAGATATCGTGAAAAAACCCGGTTGTCCAGCTGCGCTTCCTCCCCATATTTTTGTGACCTTAGCTGGGTTTGATACGAAAGGAAAACCCTTCAGTATGTTTCGTTTGAAACCGACGGATGAGGGCGCTGATTGGAAATTGCATCTGGCCTATATGGATTCCAGTGGTGTCATTCATGCGGATAACCCTGGAACGGGTGAACAGGATTTAGCTTATAGTGGTGATTACCATCATTATCCATTGATCGTCATCACGGATTGTGAAAGTAAGTAAAGAGAGGTAGCTATGTATCAACTCTATTATCTATTCCTAGGATTATCGATGATCAGCTATGCTATGACGGGCTTAGCTGTAGGAGGACATGCAGATTCGACAAGCGTGACAGCCTATAAAGACAGCACGACCACTTCATCGGTCTTGGTCTTTGATTGGAAGCATGCCGCGACCAAGCATAATTCTGAGGAAGATTATTCCTATGATGGGAATGTACAATCGACAGGAAGCACGCCGGACTCTAAAGGTGGATATATCCCTGTCGGCATGACCAGCAATCCCACTGCATTCAGCCCAAGTCTGCATTGGCATATCGGTCTGCCATCTCGATATCATCTTTCTGAGGAGAGAGAAGTGCCTGTACAATTTCGGCATTGTTTTTTAACGAAGGATGATTTTCTTCATATGACTGAAACTCAATTAGACGCTTTATGTGCGTCGACTCCTCCTTAAATGGGGGGCACAGGCCCTGGATGAATATTGAGGCAGGGGTCAAGCCACTCTATTGTGGCATGATGGACGGCAGGTTGAGCACGGGACCATGCATAAGCCCGTTACATCTATAGCACAGCGATCGTCCCCCTGTGTGATGATCTTAACATTAGGATGTTTAATATTAAATATATCAATAACAATGATATTGATGAGGTAAATATGAAAAAATATTCGCATCTTTTGATCATAGGCCTGATGACCTTATGTTGGCATATCGCTTCCTTTGCCGCTACCCCACCCACGCATCCTGATTCAACGAGTATCGATGTGACAGATACCTATGCGATGGAAATTGGTAAATGTACCAATGGGGTAAATCCTAATCCTCCTGGAGTGGAAACGATTAAGTATGTGGAAGGCGAGACCGCGACTTGTAAGGCGAATGAAGTATTATTAGGTATTGATTATAAAAATCAGCAAATTGTCTGTGGTTCAGCCGATGCTTGTATTGGGCCCGGTGATAAATCGGTGAAAATTGATCCATAATCATGGGGCACTTGCATAGATGCCTCAATCCTATCCCTGACACTCAGGGGTATATCTTTGTTTGGCTGGCGAAAAATAAATATTCGCTCAGCCACTTAAGGGGACCATCGCGGTTGTCCCCTTAAGAATCCCCATCGCGATGAATCGCTTCAGTGCATGCTTCGCATCTTGAAGTGAGAGGGATAGATAGTCTGAATTTGATAGAACAATAGGATATTTGCATCAGAGAGTATTTTTATATGAGACCAAGACAAATATTTTTATATGTGTTAGCGAGTTTATTATTGACGACTTTATGGGCGTCCAGTGCAGAGGCTAAGGATTTAGCTTATTGGGTTAAAGTGCCTGCTTCAGATTGCTCCCGGTTATTTTATGGGAAGACTGGCCAGCCAGCTATAAAAAATGCTGAGGGTGAGTATAAGCTAGTAGCGGATCGTGATAGATTATTTAAGACAAGAGACCATGCGGGTGTGACAGATGTATTTTGTGACACATCGTTACATGCGGCCTCTATTACCGTTACACCAATTAGCGCATATGCTTGCTTTAGTAGGGTCGGTGCTACCTATAATTTTAATGTGTATGTTGATAACCCTGCTGATGACAAAACGAGCGAGAATATGACAGCGCACGAGGTGTATTCATCCTGTCGCGATACGGATGATTTTTCTATCCCAATAAAGGTGAAGCAGCAGATCGATTTAGTGGCAACATCGTATGAGTCGTTCCAGCAGAACTGGGGACTCATACGGATTCATGCAATACCGGCTATTTCTCCGAGCGATTTATCGAAGCATCTCGTATTTAATACCTATGCTAAAAAACCAGCTGTCACGGCCGTTTATAATAGTACGAAGGGGGCTGAATTATCCTCATCGAATGCAACTTTTTCGATGCCCTGGAAGGAAGGGGCTAAAAATTGGTATCGCATCCGTACGCCCTATAGTGTGCCTGATGATCCCACGCATGTCTTGAGCCCGGTGAATCCGCTGTCCGAGGTTGTGGTGAGTTTAAAGGATGACGGTGCTGATCCTATCTTAGATTTTATGCAGAAGCATCATTATCAATGTCAAGTAGATTTGGGCCTCATGAACGATACAGGTAAGGTTTGGAGTCTACACAAGTCAGGATGGCAGTCCATTACGACGAGTGATGTTAGCCGTCATGTAAAAGAGTTGATGGATGACACGGATGCGCATCAGTTGAAGTTTGGTACTTCTGGCCGTGGCAGTCGATTACAGGCAGCGCTGACTTGTAAGGCACCTTCTTCGTCTGTACTTCCTGTAGCCAGCATTAAGGAATCTATCTATTATTATAATTTATCGCATTTTAATTAATGCTGAGTAGTAGGATTTTGAGGCCCTCTGTGCCGGGGACATTGAGAGCTTTCAAATATTCATGCTGCATACATAGGATATTAAAATTATAGAGTATTATGATATGAAAACAATAAAAATATTTTTATCTGTGTTGATGAGTTTCTTTTTTATCGCTTTATTTGCCTCTCATGCAGAGGCTAATAATCTGTATTATAATATTAAACTTCCACCAGGAGAATGCCAGGCTGTGATCTATAAAGATACTCAGAAACCGGTTCTGCAAACTCAAGGGCATGAGTATCATATGGCGCTTGATAATCCGGCATTTGATCATGATAGGGTTGTATATTGTCTTAGGCCCTTAACTGCAACCGCTCCTATTCATGTCCAAGTGACAGGAACCGGTGCTTGTTTTCCTGCTATCATTAATTCTCTAGCAGTTGCAACCTTTGGGCTGATTGTTGATACCTCGAGTGAGCATATATTGTTTAGAAAAGGTCCTTTTGCTGGTACCAAGGCATGTTATACCCGACACCTTAAATATACTACTGAGTTTTATAAATATATAGATTTCACAGCAGAGCAGCATAGTCGTTTTGCAGGCTTGTCCTTATCTAGACAACCAGTACTTGCGCCTAAAGATTTATCCGGAGCGCTTGTGTTTAATACTTCGGTACAAGCCTCACATGTGAAGCAAGTCTATAGAGGTGATAGCCGTCTACTGCCAGAAAGTGGCAAGATTACGATGTCTTGGCAGGAAAACCAACAGAATTGGTATCGTGAGCGCATCCCAAGCATGGAAAAACATATCAATATTGACACGGTTGATATCGGTTTGCGTGATAACAAGACGACTCATCTATTTCAATATATGAAGGATAATCATTATCTTTGTAAGGTATACCTTTATCAAGTATCACAGAATGGCCAGAAAACAGTAGATAATTGGGGTCACGCCGCCATTAACGATGCAGATATCCATCAAGGATATAAAGCTATTATTACGTATCATCCTGCTCAGGGAGGATATGGGGCCTATACATCGCATTCAACAAGATTGGAAGTGCAGATAACTTGTGGGAATGGTACGCTGCCGACTGCTGCCTTCACTGGCTCAATATATTACTATAATTTATCACATTTTTCAGATCAGTAATATCCAGGAGGATGATCTGACAAGAGATGGGTCGTGAAATCGACTCTCTAATCCATCTCGGAGGGATGCGTGTCCATGTGCGGTAATGAGTCCTGAGAAGGAGTTTGCTGGTTGACGAGGCGTCGGTAGAGTATAGCAATCACTAGGAAGAAAAAGGGAAATAACCAAATATGTAACACCCCAAAGAGGATGAAGCCTAGGGCTTCTACGTAGGGGCCCAGTTTCTGGCCGATCATGGCCAGGATTCCGGTGATGCCGGAGATGATGGGTAAGAGGAGAATGATCAGTAAGACTTTGAAGAAGTGTGGTTTTACATACCGATAGGAGAGCTTCAGAGCTGAGATGGGGGACTGGTTCTGATCCAGAAGCAAGGGTATGCTGAGCGCCGTCAAAGTGTATACGACGAGCATAAAAATAGCATTGATGGCACCAATAGTTAGCATTTCTATCCACAAGGGTTGTAGCAGCCATGCTAAAGCGACCAGTGGCAGTATGATGCGACTAAAAATATGTGCTAGGAAGGCAATTATCACCATAGTGATGATTAATGCCATGGTGCGATGCAAGTAGTAATACCCCGTTTTTCCAGTAATAGGCTCATGGCGGGCCTGTTTGACCGCAACCATCATGGCCCCCCCAAAAAAAGGGGCCATGGCAATGGCATTAATTAAAGGCATGAGAATATGCCCAATATATAATAATACTGAGTTGATATGAAACAGGGATGCTGAGATAACACCCAGCACTATAGAAGCCGGGATGACCAGAATTAAGATGGCCCATACGGGGCCTTTGCAGCCTTTGACTAAGTGCCAAGCTTCAGAGAAGACATGAGCAACCGATAATTTGTCGTGGTTGAGTGCTTCAGATTTCATAGTATTCACTATAGCAAAGAAATAATAGGATGTTCGAAGTGGCGTTGGATCCCTCCTTGGATACCGAGCAGGAGGGGTGATGAGGGCTGGCTGGTCGAGCAACCGGGAGCCCTGCCTTGTGCGGAGCTGCTCGTTCTTCTTTCAATCGGACGGTCTTGTACGTTATTTTTCTGAAGTGCCCGTGTCACTGCTGGAAGATGGTGTGCTCTTCGTCGTATCTTTGCTATCCGTTTGACCTGTGCCGGACTGAGCATCATCTGCTTTGGTCGCATCTTTGGGGGCTGTTTCTGGCTGCGCTGTTTTTTTATCAGGTGTGCGATAATCCGTTTCGTACCAACCTTTGCCTGTTAGACGAAAAGAGGTGGATGAGATCACTCGCTGCAATGGAGCATCGCAGTTAGGGCAGGGCATAGGTTCGGATGCATGGGTTTGGCGTAAATATTCCTTGCGCGTATTGCAGAGAGGGCATTTATATTCATAGATCGGCATAATTCAGTGGTCTCGCATATAACTTGATGGTGAGGTGCAATATTATTTATTGATGTATCAATGACCGCTATTATGGTGTGAGAAGCCTATATTGTCGAGGGTCTTCTTTACCGCAGTGCGTGTAGATTAGCTAGCTTTATTTTAAAAATGATGGTTTTGTGTACAGAGTCAATGGCACTATTTTAGTCACGAGATACTGGAATGGGGAGGGAAATAGAGCCAGCGTGAGGCTCATCCCATGAAGAAACTAGGCCTCTTCGAGGCTTAAGGTGCCTAATGCTTCGATAGCGTCTAAAGAGAGACCGGTTATTTTTGAAACTAAGTTGGGGTCAATGTACTGTGCCAACATATTCCGAGCAATTTTCTGCTGAGCTTTTATCTCACCTTCCTCCATGCCAAGAAGTTTGCCTTTCTTGATGCCAAGACGCTCACCTTTCTTGATGCCAAGACGCTCACCTTTCTTGATGCCAAGACGCTCACCTTCCTCCATACCAAGAAGTTTGCCTTTGTCAATGCCAAGGCATTCGCCTTGCTGTCTGAGTTCTTGAGCCAGTGACATCATGGTTTCTCCGAGTGAGGTGGGTATGTCATCCATGTTTATTGTATCGTATTCCTTGCAATCTGCAATATGGTTTTCATAGATATAGGTGAAACTGCCAGCAATATAGAAGTCGGCATCTTCTTGATAGAGATATTTGAATAGCGGTATTAATTTCTTGAAAACATGCATAAAACCTTGTTTGGGCATGGGTTTGAGTAAAAGCGCCATGATACCTACCCAAGTTAATTTTTGGAGCTCTTCATCGGGGATCTGAGTGAGATCGATTAAGGTAAAGGGCTTAAGAAAGGCTTGTTTTGCCCATTCGGTATGATTCCCAAATAAGCTGAAGATATCGGTAGAATAAGGATAAGGTTTGTTTCCACTATAAAAAACAAGGGGAAAGACGACAGGCAGTGTTTTTGATCGATGTTGATGAAGATGTTGATCGATAATACGAAGCATATAGCGCCATAATCGATAGGGCATCATTTTGTCGGGTTGGGTTTGGTGCTCGACGAGCACATATAAATAACCAGGTTGTTCATGAATGTTGACAGCATATAAAATATCGGCCATGGAGGCTGCCAAAGCTTCATCAACAAAACTGGTTTTCTGTACTTTTAAGGTGTTTAAATCGACAGCCTCGGCAATAGTTTTTGGTAAATATTGTTGAAAAAAATCCTTCGCGACGCGAATATCTTCCATCGCAAGACGAAAATATTTATCATGGGAATTGTGAATATTAGGCATAAAATATAAATTGAGCATCGCAGTTAGGGCAAGGCATAGGCTCAGATGCATAGGTTTGGCGAAAATATTCCTCGCGCGTATTGCAGCGTAGACATTTATCTCTATAGATCGGTATCATGCAGAGGTCTCGCATATAACTTTATAGTGAGGTGCAATATTATTTATTGATGTATCAATGACCGCTATTATGGTGTGAGAAGCCTATATTGTCGAGGGTCTTCTTTACCGCAGTGCGTGTAGATTAGCTAGCTTTATTTTAAAAA
>JABABH010000213.1 GCA_014238325.1 Coxiellaceae bacterium
AGTTTAAGTCAGATGCTTTACGTGGGCTTCGAGCACAATATCCAGATGCGGCAGTATTGGTGCACCCTGAATCACCGTTGGCTGTTATAGAGCAAGCGACTGTAGTGGGCTCGACTTCTCGATTAATACGAGCCTCACAGGAGTTAGAGCAAGACTGTTTTATTGTGGCCACGGATCGAGGTATTTTTTATAAAATGCAGCAATTATCTCCACACAAGACTTTTCTAGAAGCGCCAACAGGAGGGGTAGGAGCCACATGTCGTAGCTGTGGCCATTGTCCATGGATGGCCATGAATACCCTAGATAATTTGGTGACTTCTTTACAAAATAGCGATGATGAAATATTAGTATTGCCTCAGATTGCTGATCAAGCAAGGTCTTCTCTACAGCGAATGTTGAATTTTAGTCGTCAACACCACAGGGCGCATGCAGGATCCTGATATGAATCGTACTGAGTGTTTAGAACAAAAAATGTCTGCCTTGCAGTTATCGAAGATCCAGTATCATATTTTTTTATGCTGTGATCAGGCTCGTGCTAAGTGTTGCCAATATGAGGCGGGTGTAGAGTCTTGGGAATATTTAAAGCGCCGCTTGCAAGAATTGGCGTTGCCTTGGATTTATCGTACTAAAGCTAATTGTTTGCGCGTTTGTTGTGAGGGGCCGATTATAGTGGTGTATCCAGAAGGTATCTGGTATCACTCTTGTTCTCCTGCCGTGATTGAACGTATTATCCAAGAACATTGTGTTTTAGGGAAGCCTGTGGAAGCGTATCGATTTTTATGACTCATGCCTCCTAGAGTCGTGGATGCGTTGGCGATAGCTTTTCAATGGCTGTAGAGGGCAAATCTATCCATCTTGAAGGGCCAAGCCATGCAAAATGAACTCAGCATCTTAAGAAAACTCAAGGGTGTCTATTGTGATCCGATTGAATATTATGTTAGAATCGACGGTAAAGAAGTTTGTTTAAATAGTTGGGTGGGTAAAACGATTCAGCTATCTTATACAGGTTGCATATACTGTATTCAGTGTGAAAGAAGGATAAAGAAAAGCTTTCAACAAGGCTTTTGTTTTCCGTGTTTTTTGCAGTTGAAGGAATGTCAACTCTGTATTATTCATCCAGAACGTTGTATGGTAGAGCAGGGTGTGTGTTCAGTGGAACATTGGGCACATTCCCAATGCTTCGGCCCCCATATCGTTTATTTGGCTAATTCATCTGGTTTAAAGGTAGGTATTACCCGTCAGTGGAACCTGATAACGCGTTGGATTGATCAGGGTGCCTTGCAAGGGTTGCCCCTCTTGAGTGCCAGCAATCGTTGTCGTGCCGGTATGGTAGAAGTTGCTTTAAAAGCTTATGTTGCAGATCGCACGAATTGGCGAGTGATGCTCAAAAATGAGGTTCCGCTTGTAGACTTACTAGCTGCTCGTGAGGATTTGTATAGTCGGGCTAAAGATGTGATCGCTTCGCTTCGAGCAGAATCTCCGCCGGGTACTATTGATGTGATAGCGTCTGATAGCGTGACGCGTTTAAATTACCCTATTCTGGAGGCACCGACCCGTATTGCGGCCTTGTCTTTTGATAAGAACCCCATGATTCAGGGACGTCTATTAGGTATTAAAGGACAATATCTTATTTTCCATCAGGCCGTGTTGAATATACGCAAGTTTGGCGGATATGAGGTTAATTGGCAGTTGGCTTGAAGCGAGTTTGGCATAGAGCGTGCTCTTTTTTGAGCGTTCATATGCTGGATCTTCGTGATTCTCTCGCCTGAGTAGTATAATATCGTCCAGCATAGCAAGGTTGCGTGGAGCATGCCTTGCTCACGTTGTGATGTATCGCCCGTCATGGGGTGGGTACTGCTTCCAATATACACTTAGTTAAGGAGTCAGATATGTCGGTGACTATTCCAGCAGGAAATACTATTGACGATTTTAATGTCATTATAGAAATTCCAGCTCATGCCGGTGAAATAAAGTATGAGTATCATAAAGATTTTGGATTAATTGGCGTGGATCGATTTATGACAACTTCCATGCGTTATCCCTGTAATTACGGCTTTGTACCCAGTACCCTTTCTGAAGATGGTGATCCGATCGATGTATTAGTTGAGACACCGCATCCCGTGCAGCCGGGTGCTTTAATGCGCGTTCGAGCTGTAGCCTTATTAAAAATGCGGGATGAAGCGGGTCATGATAGTAAATTATTAGCTTTTCCCATCCCTAAAACGTGTAAAGAATACAACCATATTCAGTCGCTAAATGATGTGCCACAGAACTTATTGCATAAGCTTATTCATTTTTTTGCCCGTTATAAAGATTTAGAGCCGGGTAAATCCGTCACCGTAGAAGGTTGGGAAGACAAGCCGATGGCTGAACAAGAATTTTTTTCAGGGGTCCAGCGTTTTAAAGATCATCATGCGGCAACCCATATTTCTTAACTAACTGATATAAAAGAGCAATAAGATGACTCAATCCATATCGATTCCTTTTTATAAAAAAACATTTCCCGATGATGCTGGGTTATATTTTTTTGCTTTAAATGATTTTTATCGCCAAGATGAAACCACGTGTATCCAAGCCTTGTTAAAGGATTTATCGTTTACTAAGGAATTAGCCGCCAGAATTGAGCATACGGCGATCGGTTTAATCCAAGAAATTCGCTCAGACGGCACAAAAAAGAGCGCTATCGAGCAATTGATGTTGCATTATGATTTGTCAACGGAGGAAGGTGTATTATTGATGTGTTTGGCTGAAGCCTTGCTGCGTATTCCTGATAAAGAAGTCGAAATGCTATTGATTCACGATAAGTTAACAGCGGCGACTTGGGAGAATCATATTGCAGAGAATGAATCCTTTTTTGTCAGCAGTGCTATTTGGGGGCTAGCTTTATCCGGAAAGATATTGCAGCGACAGGACTCAGGGCATATTAAAGATATATGGCATCGTTTAATTCAAAAAAGTGGAGAGCCTATTATTCGTGCTGCTGTTCGCAAAGTCATGAGACTGATGAGCGAATTATTTGTCTTGGGCAATACCATGCCTGAAGCATTAAAGCGTGTCAAATCGAATCATAGGTATTATCGTTATTCCTATGATATGTTGGGAGAGGCCGCTTGCACGATGGCAGATGCAAACGAGTATTATCAGGCTTATCATGATGCGATTCAAGCTTTATCCGGACATACTGATCAAGATATCTATGCAGCACCGAGTATTTCAGTCAAGTTATCAGCTTTACATCCGCGTTATGAGTTTAGCAAACGTGAAACGGTTCTACCTTTTTTAGTTAAGCAATTAAAGGCCTTGGCTTTATCCGCTAAAAAGGTGGGGATTAGTATCACGATAGATGCCGAGGAAGCTGATCGATTAGAACTCTCCTTAGATATTTTTATGCGGCTTTTTCGTGACCCGGATTTTACCGATTGGTCAGGATTAGGTCTCGTCGTTCAAGCATACCAAAAGCGCGCCTTTCCGCTATTATCTCGATTGATTGCATTAGCCCGTGAGCAGGGACGCCGTATCCCTATTCGACTGGTGAAAGGGGCATATTGGGATACTGAAATTAAGCGTACACAAGTGGAAGGCTATGAAAATTACCCTGTATTTACGCGTAAAGTGAATACGGATATCTCTTACTTAGTCTGTGTGCAGCAGATGCTGGATGCTAAAGATGCTATTTATCCACAATTTGCAACCCATAATGCGTATTCGGTGGCAGCCATTTTAGCGATGGATGACGTTCGTGGCTCTAAGCGTGACTTTGAATTGCAGCATTTACAAGGTATGGGGCAGGCATTATACGATTACCTCACGCAGCATCTGAAATTGAAGTGCCGGGTCTATGCACCTGTTGGCCCCTATCAGCATTTATTACCCTATTTAGTCAGGCGTTTATTAGAAAATGGTGCGAATAGTTCTTTTGTGAATAAAATTTCTGATAGGCAGGTGCCGATTTCCGAATTGGTCGAGAATCCAGCTGCTCAGATCATGCGTTTATCTCAGATTCCGCACCCTAAAATACCTCTACCCGTTGATTTGTTTGGATCAGTTAGAAAAAATTCTAAGGGTTTAGACCTAACTCATGCTCAGCAACTCTTAGCGCTAGCCAAAGGTCTGGAGCAAGCAGAGGAGAAGGTATGGACGGCAGTGCCATCTGTGCAGCATGATAAAGATAAAAAAGGGCAGGCAGTCGAGAACCCGGCTGATCATCGCAAAACTGTAGGGAACGTTACTTTAGCTGACCTGGAAGACGTAGACGTGGCGGTTTCTCGTGGGACTCAAGCCTTTCTAAAATGGAATGCGCTAGGTGTCACAAACCGAGCCGATACCTTGCGTAAAACAGCAGACTTATTAGAGGCACATTATGCTGATTTAATCATGCTGATTGTACGTGAGGCGGGCCGTACTGTTTCCAATGCTTTATCTGAGGTGCGAGAGGCGGTGGACTTTTGTCGTTATTATGCTGAAGAAGCTGAAAACAATCTGGCCGACAAGGTCTTGCCTAGCTATACTGGCGAACTGGATATATTGCGTATGCATGGTCGTGGTGTGATCCTTTGCATTAGTCCCTGGAATTTTCCTGCAGCCATTTATACAGGTCAAATTGCCGCAGCTTTGGTGACGGGTAATGCCGTGATAGCCAAACCATCGGCACAGACCCCCTTGATTGCGGCCCTCATTGCTGGTCTATTTCATGAGGCGGGTGTGCCGTCGGATATACTGCAATTATTGCCGGGTAGCGGTCGCGTTATCGGGCAGGCTTTAATTGAACATCCTCATGTTGCCGGTGTTATTTTTACCGGTTCCAATGAGGTAGCACACACAGTTCAAAAAACCTTGGCTGATCGACCGGGCCCTATCGTCCCTTTTGTAGCAGAAACCTCTGGTATCAATGCTATGATTGCGGATTCTACGATATTGCCGCAGCAGTTGATACACGATGTGATCATGTCGGCATTTGATAGTGCGGGCCAACGATGTTCCGCTTTGAGAATTTTATTGATTCAAGAAGACGTGGCAGATACCGTGATCCCTATGCTAGCAGGTGCGATGGCAGAAATCACCGTGGGAGATCCCATGCTGTTTGCCACCGACGTCGGACCGGTGATTGACGAATCCTCGAAAAAATCATTATTAGGATATGTCGATTTTCTGGAAAAGCAGGGGGGCAAGCTTATTTATCGTGTGCCTTTGCCAGAGGAATCTCAATATGGTTCCTTTGTAGCACCAGCAGCCTATGAGCTGCCGAGCTTAGCACTGATTACTCAAGAAGTATTTGGGCCTATCTTGCATGTGGTGCGGTATAAATTTAAAGATCTGGATCGCGTTATTGATGAAATTAATCAGCTAGGTTATGGTTTAACCTTTGGTATTCAAAGTCGCATCGATCGTACGGTTGACTATATTCAAAAGCGTATCAATGCTGGCAATATCTATGTGAATCGTAATATTGTCGGTGCCGTGGTTGGCATGCAACCTTTTGGCGGGGGCTGGTTGTCTGGTACGGGCCCTAAGGCTGGTGGTCCGCATTATTTATCACGTTTTTGTATTGAAAAAACCTTAACGATCGATACAACAGCAGCGGGTGGCAATGCGAGTTTGATGGCCATGGAAGATAGCGAATAATGGAAGCATGCTGGGTGAGACTATCGCTTCTGCATCGAAGGGTTTAGACGTGATATGCAAGAGGTCTTGTTGTCTTGAGTGGACATCTGTACTGGGCGCTTGCATAAAAATAAAGGTGCATTATTGCTGATTTTTTGCTAGAGTAGTGCAAATTCATACGATGATTGATCCCTGGGAGATATAACATGAAACGACTTATTTTTACCGTGTTAACTGTCTCAATGGCTTTGAGTTCATTATCTGCCTTGGGAGCCACATCCCTTAAAACGCCGCGAGATAAATTAAGTTATGCCATGGGCGCAGTGACGGGTCAGGCCCTTAAAGCGGGTAAATTTGATATTGATCCGACTATTTTTTGTGCCGGTTTGGTGGATTTTCAAGCTGGAAAAAAGAAGACTTTAATGACAACAACAGAAGTGAAACAAACGATACAAGCCTTTCAACAAAAACAGATGGCTGAAGCTGAAAAAGCTAGACAACAACAATC
>JABABH010000214.1 GCA_014238325.1 Coxiellaceae bacterium
ACTTCAAGGTGCGAAGCATGCACTTGAAGTGACTCATCGCGATGGGGATGCTTAAGGGGACAACCGCGATTGTCTCCTTAAGTGGCTGAGCGAACATTTATTTTTCGCCAGCCAAACAAAGGTATACCGCTCGCCATCACCCACTTCGCATCTTCAGGCGCGAGCGGTATATTGCGTGGCTTTTCCAGCGCCTATCTGGGACGGCTGTATTGACGATGAGGTAGTCAGGTGAACTTTTTTCGGTGGCACGGTCGTGTATGCTACGCCTAGCATTAGGTGTTGCTTATGATGGGACAGTATATCGTGGATGGCAAATTCAACCAGGGCAAACGACTATTCAACTTGTGCTGGAACGAGTTTTGTCACGCATTGCTGACTGTCCTGTGTCTGTGGTATGTGCGGGACGCACGGATGCTGGTGTGCACGCAACTGGACAGGTTCTTCATTTTGATACGATAGCAGTACGCCCTCCGCATGCTTGGGTATTAGGTGCAAATAGATATTTACCGCGCGATATTCGCGTATTATGGGCGAAGCCCGTAGACCTTGCATTCCATGCTCGTTTTTCCGCAGTAGCTAGGCGTTATCGCTATATTATTTATAATCATGCCATAAGACCCGCAATCTTATCCTATGCGGTGCATTGGTATCGCCATGCTTTAGATATACAGCTGATGCAAGAGGGGGCAAACCATTTGATTGGGAGTCATGATTTTGCTGCTTTTCAAGCCTCGGGGTGTCAGGCTAAGCATGCACGACGTACCATGCATCATGTATCAGTCTATCGACAAGGTCTGATGCTGATTATTGATGTTAAGGCCAACGCTTTTTTATTGCACATGGTGCGCAATATAGTAGGTGTTTTAATAGCCGTCGGTTGTGCTGATCAATCACCAGAGTGGGTGAGGGCTGTTTTAATGAGCCGAGATCGGAGACAGGCTGGAGTGACGTGCCCTCCAAACGGTCTTTATTTAATCAATGTGGATTATCCTGCATCTATTCAATTACCTAGTGTGCCAGAGGGCCCCTTTTTTCTAAACGATTAACGCCCTTCTCGTCCTCATGTGCTAGATTTAGAGAGTAGGTGTTAAGACGAGAGGTTTGACTCGTGTATTATTTTTCAACTAGAGGGATGAGGCTGAAATAGCATGACTGAAACATACGATTATGGATATATACCTAATAAAAATGATAATTTAAAATTTAGTGAGTTTAATCTTGATCCGAAATCATTCGATTTTCTAGAGCCCTTTCAACGAGATTGGACAATCATCCGAGATGAACATCAAAAATTTTTAGTGAGTGATAAGATTGACTTTGCTCTTGTTCAACAAATTATGAAGCCAAAGTCCCAAACCATTACAGCTAAAACCATCACTCAGGATACCTATACGGTGATCGGACTTTTATTTAATGGCATATCTCTGATAGATTTGATTAAAAAATACGATATTACCTGGGAAAATATTGCTCGCGAGAAGGTGATTGATCTAATAGAAACCATTAACACTCAATTTTTTCCAAAAACGATAGCGATCATTAAAGAAGCAGTGCAGCGATCTCAACATAGGGTTAGGACTGTGTACTATGGTACTTATAAACCTGGTTTAGATCTTAAATTACATACCAATAATAATCCCCATACTTATCGTGCCTATTTAGGCTTAAAAGTACCTAAAGGTAATATAGGTATCAAAGTGTGTGGTGGTTTGTATCAATTTATAGAAGGAGATTTTTTAGTTTTAGACCATGCTTATCCACATTGTCCACATAATTTTACGGATGAATATAGAACAGCCCTGATTATTGATTTTTTAAGGCCAAACCAACCTTATGAAACCATGCTAAGCCTTGAGAAAAAAGTGGTTGAAGAACGTCTAAAAGATAATCTTTACAGTTATGGTGTTTTTGGCAAGGATGATGCTGTTTCTGATGAAGATTTTATTAAATATGGTTTAGAAAATCAATTGCATTGGAAAAATAAATCTGGATTTACAGGCGAATAGGTGTCCTGATTTATGTTAAAGATCAGCGTGATACAGAAATCAATAACATCTCTATCACAGCAAAATGAGAGGGACTATATTCTAGAAAATACCATTGCCAGAGCCGCTTCTGATGGATCTCAGGCAGTTGTCTTTCCCGAGTTATGTAATGCCGTTGCTAGCACAGTCATGATGCGTCAATCAGCTGAGGAAAAAGAGAAGGTGATTGCCAAATTTTGTCAATGGAGTCAACGGTATCACATTTGGATTTTTGCTGGGGTCTTATATCGAGCAGATCCCTCTCATTTATGCAATGCCTTGATCGTATGTAACGATAAAGGCAGATGCGTAGGAGAGTATCAAAAATCTCATTTAATCGAGCAAGTCGCTGAGAATCAAATGTTTTATACTGGACAATCCTTATCACTGCTCAGCACGCCTTGGGGCAAGATAGGGTTGGCAATCTGTTATGATATTCATTTTCCTAATATGTTTCGACAGTATGCCTTAGCGGGAGCGGATGCTATCGTGATTCCTTCCATGATTCGTTATCATCGTGTTGAGCAATGGAATTTATTAGTCAAAGCTCGGGCTTATGAAAATCATATATTTATGATTGCTTGTAATTATATAGGCTATAATGACGACTTCCCGGGAGAGGACCCGATAGGGCATGCTTTTCATCGATTGGGAGGATTGTCTTGTATTATAGATCCTGAAGGCAAACCCGTGATTCAAGCAGGACAAACTCACGCATGCATGCTCAGTGTGAGCCTGGATTTAAGCGAATCGCTACAAGCAAAGCAACAGTATCCTTCCCTCAAAACGCCAGATCTGGATTTGCCTGTGCTCTTTCCAAAGAATGAGCCATAGATAAAACGCTTACTTTATCTGAGTTGAAGTTATATACCTCTCGCAATCACCCACTTCGCATCTTGAAGTGGGATGGGTATACTATAGCACGAATGGGTGACGATACCGTGCCGTTGCTTTATTATTACGTTGAATTATATTAAGGTTTTTATGAGTTGGCTTAAGAAATTATTACCACGCATTTCCACTGCAGAAAAAAAAGGGGTCCCGGAAGGGGTATGGACGAAGTGCCCACATTGCAAAGCGGTTTTATATCGTGCGGAGCTGGTGCGTTGCTTAGACGTTTGTCCGAAATGTGATTATCATATCCGTATTAGTGCACGCACG
>JABABH010000215.1 GCA_014238325.1 Coxiellaceae bacterium
AAAAAAAAACACAGAAATATACTCATCAACGTCGTCGAAAACAGGATGCCTTACTCACCACCAGCCGCACCGTTATCCAAGATAATCCTAAACTCAGCGTTCGTGACCGATGGCCTATCCAGAAAAAACCTATTTATATTTTAGATCCTGAGTTGCGCTTCCCTATCGATGCTACATTATGGGAAACCACCAAGAGCATGACCCTGCTACATCTCCTTGACATCATCGATCTCAAAGCCCGCAAGCAACGACTCAATGAGATATCTCGACAAAAAAATACACCACTGCGCTGCATCCCTATTACCAGGGAGCACCCGTCCTCCACGCGATTATCACTCAATGATGTGCTGACTCACATTGGCCAAGATGGTATACAACGTCTCTGGGTTGAGGCAGGCGGTGTATGCTTCGAATCTTTCTTACATCAGCAGCTACTGAATGAAGCCTTTATTTATATCGCACCCTGCATGCTAGGCGAAGCTGCACTCTCTGCTTTTCGAAAACATTACGTTTTTGAGAATAGCATGATTACCTATGATATCTGCGAGCCAGATATCATTATGCATATCACCTGGCATAGCTAAATTCTGCAAGCAGATCATAGGGCGCCGAATAACATTTTAAAGACAACAATCCTTGAATCAGTATTTAACAACCAGTTATACCTCAGGGGTAGCAACACACATACTCACTGATATATTAGCTGCACCATCTCTATTTTCTATCTCTATCATCTCATCAGCTTTAATTTTAACATGCTTAACACTTAAACTTGCAGGTATGTCTGAAATAATAAGAGTCTTATTTGCAGTGACAGCACGACCATCAAAGACAATAGGAGCCCCCGGATTCAAATTTTTCGAAATAAACGCGCCATAGGCTCCCTTGCTTCCTGCCTGAGCAAGCACCACACAATCAATGCTATAATACGCACCTTCTGTTATTTCAGAAACGTCCAAATATATCACTTCCTTTGTATGAGGAGCAATGGTATGCGGATTTGAAATGATGGTGGGCGAGAGCAGAACGTTTGAAAAACCACTCACGGCAATGCTTAGACCTGTCAGTATAGCGAAACTTTTAAATAATGTTCTCATTATTACCTCCATGTTTTTTAAAGCTATAGAAAATTAAAGCCTTTCCTTGTTCTATATCATGCTAAATTAGAAGCATATCGGATGGGGAGTATATCCAGGCATTGAATTCAAGTCAATCACATCGTCTTGTAATATACCCATTTCACTGCAAGACGCGAAGCATGCACTTGAAGTGACTCATGGCGATAGGGATGCTTAACTGTTGACCCGATTGCCTCGCCTGATTAACCATGGATCCTTGCTTCTTAAAAAAAAGCATGTTAGATTCATGGCTATAGCCTTCAGGGCGGGGTGCGAGTCCCCACCGGCGGTACAGCCCGCGAGCTTTCGATGGTGCCTGAACTTGATGACGCTTATCAATTTTGCATCGTTTTAAAGCAGATCTGGTGACATTCCAGAGCCGACGGTAATAGTCCGGATGGGAGGAGGTAGCGATCTATTGCATAGTTCAATGTCTATTTTGATCAGCGTTAGTCTTAAACTCTAACTGTTCGTTGCTCCCTGAACATTCATTAAATAGGTTAGAGAACCCCACATGTTTACTGGACTGATTCATCATACTGGAAAGATTCTTGAGCTAGAAGAAGGATCGGATGGCGCCTCCGTGCTGATCCAAAGTACTTTTGAAAATTTAAAAATCGGCGAAAGCATTTCCGTCGATGGCATTTGCCTCACCATTACAGACGTACCAAGCAATCATGTCTTCTCCTGTGACTTATCCGAAGAGACGCTGCAATGTACGCTAGCTGCTGATTATCAAAAAGGTGATACGGTTAACTTGGAGCGCAGCCTATCCCCTACCGATCTTTTAGGCGGACATCTCGTACATGGCCATATCGATGCCATACTGACGGTTGACACCTGCGAAGAACAAGGAAATTTTAAGGTCATTCGTTTTAAATTCCGTTCTTCTGATTACTATGCTCTCTATTTAATTCCTAAAGGCTCGATTGCTATTAATGGTGTTAGTGTAACGTTAAATAATATTACAGCTTCTGATTTCTCCGTAACGCTCATTCCACAAACTTTAGCCGTCACGAATCTAAATCGTTTAAAACCTGGCATAGAGGTCAATGTTGAATTTGACTTAATAGCTAAAGTGGTCGCCAAACAAGCTGAAATGGTATTTAACGCCTTACAATCGAG
>JABABH010000216.1 GCA_014238325.1 Coxiellaceae bacterium
ATTTTACCATATACATTAGTAGTAGGGCATCCTGCTGTGCTGGCGGGAATTAATCGTGTGGGATTAAGGCGTGCTAGTTTCACTCTGGACGCGACTAATGCGATCAAGTCAGCCTATCAATTTATTTCTCGCTGTGATCAAAGTTTATCAACGTTATCTAAGCAATTAGAAGCATTGGCTCATCAAGCCCCCATCATTCAATGCATGGTTGATATGATTAAAACTTCGAAGCGAGGATTTGTACGACATGCTCGTCGCTATCCCAAAGCCATGACGCCGACACTTTCTGAAGAAATTTTGCATGATTAAGTCTTCTGGTGGCTTGATTGCAGGCTTATTTTTTAATATACCCATCCCCCTTCAAGATGCGAAGCACGCACTTGAAGGGGATTATTAAGGGGGAAACCACGATTTTCCTCTTAAGTGCCTGAGCGAACATTTATTTTTCGCCAGCCCAACAAAAATATACCGCTCGCAGTCACCCACTTCGCATCTTTATTCGCGAGCGGTATATAAACCCGTCAGAAAAATTTAGGACTTACGTATTGACAAAAACCTGCTAAAATGAAAAAATATTTTTCCGTTTTCCCTTGACATCGAAACAAAGATAGCTTGCTAGTTTTAGGCTTACGCCCTACATACTAGGTTTCCTGAACCTGCTGGTCAGTCATATAGCATAGATCAATTTACCCATCGTGAACTAACATCGAGCTACATGTTAATAAATATAAATATAAAGGAGTATTAACGATGAAGATTTCTGACAAGACTGAACAGGCAATGCATCATGCTCAAGCATTACGCATTGCTGAGCGTAAGTTTTCAGTGAGGAGCAGCTACTATGATTTGCGTGAGAAAAAACTTCTGTTCCAGGATCAGGGGCTTGCGAAAGAATTATGGGAGCAGGATAAACGGTATGTGCAAGTATTGCGGAAGCTCGATGAATTGCTTGCGCAGAAATCATGGGAGCAGGATGAATGGTATCTGCAAAAATTGCGGAAGTACTATAAAAAATGTAGGCAAGACTTAGGTGAGGATTTAAAAAAAATTGATTCATTATCAATTTCTGAAGATGAGTCCTTCACTTATAGTGCCAAGACAGGATCTCCGATGGACCTTTTATCTGGAAGTGCTGAGCCGCTACTGAAGAAGTTTTTTGAAGGTTATCAAGAGTTTAAAGACATACACGAGCTTCCAACTATTGTGCTAGGCTTAGCAATCTTTTGTAGAGAAGAATGCAGTAAACAAAAGATGCTGGAAATAGCTGCTGAGTTTTACGATATAGATCAGTACGAGGTTTATCCTTCGAAGTTACGCGCAGTAGTTGACGAATTATTTTGTGCAATCCTGATAAATCTTGGGAAGCCGAACCCAGAGAATTGTAGAGACCAGCTGGCCGAGATGCTACCTGCTAAAGATCCAGACGGACGTGTAGAGTGCCTAACAAAGAAGATACACATGGCTAAAATGGACAAGGTTCTCGTGATGGTACGATCCAGAAATATTTGTGAGCTTCCTAAAGAGAGCGATACATGGGTTACGAGGCTAAAAAGATTATTCGATTGTACTGAATTAGGGCTCAGTGTTTTTCGTATAGAACTAGGCGATTTTTTTACAGGTATCATGCTACCGTGGAAGCATAGGCTTGGGTTTTCTCATCCTGTAACACGCCCTGATGATATTGCGCAATTTATAGCAGAGATGCGTGCAAGCAATGCAGCAGCCCTAGCGGAAGAAGTCTCAACTTATCTTATGCCTGCTGAATCGGAATCTAGGGATATCTTTTTAGAGCAAGCTGATAGGCTTCAACCCAGTCGATATTTGAGCAATGATGCGGATACCAGCCCCCATGCTGATGCCAAGGTAGGAGCCGTGACTGGAACCTGTGCTTCTGTGAATGCTCAAATTATATTTTTAGAGCTAATATTAAAGAAGTGTTTCCCTCATTATTTTCATGGGGCAACGTTGAAACAAAGACAGCATAGTGCTACGGCCGACCCCAAGCATAGTATGTTTCGTGAACCTGCTAGTCAGTCACATATTATGGATCCAGTTGCCCATCACAAATTAACATTGAGCTAAATTTTAATAAATATAAACATAGGGGATACTCATGATGAAAACTACTAAAGAAACTAAGCCAGCATTACGCAAAAACTCGCCGGAGTACGAGGCATGTCGTCAGCAACACTTGAGGAAGTCTTGCAAGCAGCTTGTGCAAGAATATGAGGAGAAAAAGAACGTGTTTCTGCAAGCATATGAGGAGAAGAAAAACTTGCTTGAGAATCAAGTATGGGAGCGGGATAGGTGGTATCGAAAAAAAGGCAAGGAGCTCACTGCTGAGAAATCAAGACCGCCCGAGAGATTTGAGTGGAAGATTTTGCCTGAAATAGGATCGCCGCCTTATCATGAGCGGATTAAGGAAGCATTCTTGAAGTTCTTGAAATTGCTAGAGGACTATGAAGCGCCGCACGTCTGTAGTACGTCGGATCCTGATGAATCGCGACTTCTGTATGAGTATACTA
>JABABH010000217.1 GCA_014238325.1 Coxiellaceae bacterium
AGGCACCCCCCCCCCCCCCCCCCGCTTTCTATTATTTTATTGGACCTCTAAGAGCTCTGATATCATCGGAGCATGATGTTTATCTATTGTGTTGAAATGAAACCCAGGTCTCTATTCATCTCTTCTTTTCTATTGAGAATATCTTCTTGTTTATAGGTAACATTCCGTTACAATGAACTGGAGCGCTTAGCATATAAGGGGCTCCTGCTCCTTTCTTTTGACTAAGGGAGCAGGCAGTATAGACAAGAGTATCTAAGGAGTAGATCATGAAATATGTGGTTTATGTTTTTTGGGTGTTGCTGCTCATATTAGGGGTGACATTTTCTGTGCTTAATCCAGGCAAAATAACCTTAAACTATTATTTTGTAGAACAAAAGCTATACTTACCGCTGGTGCTGCTTGTAGTTTTATTTATAGGATGCCTATTGCCATGTTTACTGTTTGCACCAAAACTTATCCGGCAAAAACGCTTGATAAAAAAAATGCAGCGCCGTATAAAAAGCATGGAGAGCCGCCAAAGTGCTCGCCCCACTCCATGAGAATAATCTAGTATGATGCATGCATGCTTATTATGTTTCTTTTTGATAACGGCCCTATTGGCTGGATGGATTGGCTATTTTTTTGCAAAAAATAATCCAACACCCATGTCCCAGAAAATCCAGAGTGATTACTTTAAAGGTTTAAACTATTTGATCAATCAGCAACCTGATAAAGCAGTGGACATTTTTGTAAAATTATTAGAAGTCGATTCAGAAACGATAGAAATGCATTTAGCGTTGGGTAGTTTATTTCGGAAGCGTGGCGAAGTTGATCGCGCTATCCGCATCCATCAAAATTTGATGGCAAGACCACAACTTGCAAAGCCTTATCGTTTGCAGGCGATTTTAGCGCTGGGCCAGGATTATTTATCAGCAGGAGTCATGGATAGAGCAGAACAGTTATTTTCTGAACTCGTCAAAATGAGCGCGCAAAAGCAGGAAAGCCTTATGTTTCTGTTGCATATTTATCAGAAAGAAAAAGAATGGTTAATGGCCATTTCCGTTGCTAAGCAATTATTGGAGTTGGGGGAACCTGTGCGTGATATTATTGCACATTATTATTGCGAATTAGCAGAAGTGATGATTGACCAAGAAAACATAACGGAAGCACTCAAATATTTAAAATATGCGCAATCAGCTACGCATCATTCTATCCGTGCTAATATTATTAAAGCCCGCATCGAAACTTCCCAGGCACGTTATAAAAATTCTATTGATTGTTATAAAAAAGTGATCAGTCAAGATCCCGATTATATTCCAGAAGTATTAGATGCATTAACAGATTGCTACCAGAAAATTAATGAGCAAGACAGTTTATTTCATTACTTAATGGACTGCTTAAAAAAATTCCCAAAGACGGCGCTGGTCTTATCCATCTCTGATTATCTGAAAACCTATAAAGGTGAGGATGCAGCAATGAAATTTATTGCACAAAATATCCAACGCCAACCTTCTTTGTATGGACTTTCTCAATTAATTGCTTTATATCTGTTAAATGCCTCACCAGAAACTCATGAAAAATTATCTATATTGAAGCATTTACTTAACCAATTATTAGTCGATCGACCCATTTATCGATGCATTCACTGTGGATTTTCAGGTAGAATATTACATTGGCTGTGTCCCAGCTGCCAAAGTTGGAGCA
Source organism: Coxiellaceae bacterium (assembly GCA_014238325.1). Lineage (GTDB taxonomy): Bacteria > Pseudomonadota > Gammaproteobacteria > Coxiellales > Coxiellaceae > JABABH01. Next base: position 1,684 of record JABABH010000217.1, read on the forward strand.
CTATGAAACCCATTCAAACCCTTGAAAAAACGGTATAATATCATCTATGTTTCTCGACGAACCTAAAATTATCATTGCAGTTGATACGAGTACGCGCGAAGCTATGCGTCAATTGATCGCCCATTTAGACCCAAAGCTTTGTCATCTTAAAATTGGTCATATATTGTTTACACGCTATGGACCAGGTATAGTAGAAGAGTTGATGCAAGAAGGGTTCTCGGTATTTCTAGATTTAAAATTTTTTGATATTCCAAAAACGATCAAAGAGACCTGTCGTGCCTTAATCGATTTAAACGTTTGGATGCTGAATTTTCATATTCAAGGTGGTCGGGATATGTTGGATGCTGTCGTTGATACTTTTCATCAGGCATCGAGTCGTCCATGGCTTATCGGGGTGACCTTATTAACCAGTATGGAATCCAGTGATTTGGAATGGTTAGATACCGTATCAGTTGCTCAAATGGTGTGCCGATTATCTAGCCTAGCCTATGAAGTAGGACTAGATGGTGTTGTGTGTTCGGCACAAGAAGCGAGCTTATTGCGTCAAAAATTTGGCCGCGAATTTCTGTTAGTGACCCCAGGTATTCGCTTACCTCAAGGGAAACAACATGATCAAAAACGTATTATGTCACCGCAGGCGGCCATCCATGCAGGAGCTCATTATTTAGTTATTGGTCGTGCTATTACTCATGCTCAGGATCCGTTATCAGTGCTACAGCATATTCATCATCAGATAATACACTAATTTTGTGTTTCGAAGCATAAAGCACGAGTCTAGGAAAAATTATGCTAAAAAGTATAGGAATTGCTTTTTTTTCATCGTTATGCTCTATGTATTTTTTGATACCGTTAGGTAAGCGATTAGGCTGGGTAGACCATCCCAATGCACGAAAATGGCATAAAGAAGCCGTACCCGTGATAGGAGGCTTCAGTATGTTTATTGGATTTTGTGCTGCCCTGTTGAGTTTAGATACTTCATGGCTCATGGTTATGATTATTATGGGAGCCAGTGGGCTTTTAATGCTGATTGGTATGATCGATGATCTCAATGAAATTCACGCCTTACCGCGCTTATGTGTCCAATTGATTGCAGCGGTATTGATCAGCCATGGAACTCATAGGGTGCTGACCCATCTAGGTAATTTATATTTTGGTGGTCCGATTGAATTAGGAAAATGGGGGATGCCGATGACTCTACTATTGATGGTCACCAATATGAATGCTATGAATATGATTGATGGCCAAGATGGGTTGGCAGGCGGAGTCGCATTTTTTCAAGCGATAGGGTTATTGGTGCTATCATGGCAGGTGATGGGGTATTTAGATATACACCTATTAGCTATTCTTATAGTCGTATTAGGTGTATTTTTAAGTTTTAATATGCGTTTTCCATGGCGTAAGCGAGCGGCTATTTTTATGGGTGATGCAGGTAGCACTTTTATCGCATTAATATTAGCGTATTTAGCTATTCGCCTATCACAGGATAATAGGATGCTAGTCAAACCCATTACGGTATTATGGGTCATGAGTTTCCCCATCTTTGATTTAATTTCCATTGTGATATTACGCCTTCGTCAAGCTCGACCTGTGTTTGCTGCAGGGAGAGACCATGTGCATTATATATTACGTTCTTCAGGGCTTAATACCATGGTATCTACTTGGATATTATGTAGCTTTTCTTTAGGCCTAGGTGGAATAGGTTGGGTGATGCGTTATTTTTTAGTACCAGAACCTTGGCAATTTATGCTGTGGTGCTTTATGTTGTTGCTCTATATGACGATTTTTAATTATATGAGAAAGGCAACAGAAGAGAATACGGTATTATTATACGAATAAGCCGGGGTGTGATGCAAGCGAAGCTCAAATCAGTCTAAGGCTATACTTTGCGTCGCACTACCATGACGTTCGGTAGGGCTTGTAATGCGCGCATACAGGTTGCTAGCACCGACAATTGGCGCGTGTTGAGATTCACATGAATCCGATTAACATCATCGGTCTTATTAGAATAAGTATGCAACGTAACAATAGCCAGATCGTAGCGACCGACGGTATGAATAATATCACGTATGACACTTTGGGTAGGGTCCGTTGTGATCACCAAGGTCACCAGAAATTGTTGTGGCATATTGTCATGCCAGTCGATGTCAGTGATGCGTTCAGGGCGTTGTTTAATCGATCGTTGGATATTGCTACAAGTCGCTTGATGAATAGTGATGCCACGATTTTTTGTAATATAACCGATGATAGAGTCACCTGGAATCGGTCGACAGCAGCGAGCCAATTGCGTTAGCAAATTATCTGTCTGAGAAATTTTAACATGCTTCTCTACTGAGAAAGGTGAGGGTACGAGCTCTGCCTCTGAGGATGCACTGTGATTCGCTTTCTGATGATCATTGTTTTCAAAGGAATCGAGGCGATGGAGTATACTGGGTACGCTGATCTCACCATTACCTAAGCTTATTAATAAATCATCGACAGAAGCCAAATTAAAGCTTGAGTAAATTTTTTGTAAAGCATTTTTAGACCACTTTGATTTTCTATAGGCTTTTTCCCATAACCATACCCCTTGAGATTTATTATTTTCTCGATTTTGTTGACGTATATAATGACGTACTTTAGCCTTCGCAAGGCTTGTTTTTAAATACCCTTGTTCAGTATTAAGCCAGTCCCGACTGGGAAAGCCCACTTTTATGGTTAAAATTTCAACTTGATCTCCTGTTTTTAAGGCATCGGTCAAGGCTGCTATTTTTCCATTGACTTTAGCTCCCCGACAACGATGTCCAACTTCAGTGTGAATATAATAAGCAAAATCTAGAGGTGTAGCTTGACTGGGTAAATCTAAAAGATCCCCATGTGGAGTAAATACGTAAATGCGATCTTCAAAGAGTGGTTGATTCCATTGTATGGGTAAGTGCTGTTGTTCTGTTAGCTCTTTTTGCCAATTAATCAGCTCACGCAGCCAATTAATTTTTTCTTCATATTGGGGGGGCGTACTGTTATTTTCTTTATACTTCCAGTGTGCAGCTACGCCTAATTCAGAGCTTTCATGCATAGCTTGAGTACGTATTTGAATTTCAATATGTTGATGGTCAGGACCCACAATAGCTGTATGAAGGGAACGGTAACCATTGGGTTTAGGTTTGGCAATATAATCATCAAATTCTGTGGGGATGGGTTCCCATTTGGCATGAATAATACCTAATATCCCATAACAGGTTTCAATTTTATCCGTTAAAACACGGACAGCTAAAGCATCATAAATTTCATGCATCGGCACCTGTTTTTTTTCAATTTTACAATATATGCTATAGATATGTTTTGCTCGACTCATCAGTTGAAAATCTTGCACACGGGATTGATGCAGCAAATCGCTTAAATACTTCGAAAATCGTTCTAGATACTGTTCCCGTTCTTTGCGACGCATATTTAATGCTGCCGAAATGGCTCGATATCTTTTAGGCTGTAGGTAACGAAAAGCACGATCTTCTATTTGCCATTTAAAATATCCAATACCTAAGCGATTAGCCAAAGGTGCATAAATATCCATAGCTTTTTGTGCATCCCGTTTTTGTTCAAGCACTGACGTGATATTTTTTAGATGAATCCAACGTTCCACTAATTTCATAAATACAATACGCAGATCGTCAGCCATCGATAAGATCATTTTTCTAGTATTATCCAATAAGCCTTTTTGTTGAGAAAATTTAGCTCGACTAATAAAAATAGTATCAAACATACTCATTTTTTCAATCCCTTCTAATAACTTGACGGTATCGCTTGTAAGCATAGACTTCATCTGATCGATCACATGAGAACGCACCCCATGGGCTAAAGCATGAAAGGCAGGGTAAATGAATCCTGCTAAGGCCATCGCGTCATCACAATAGAGATGCGACAGTTCTTTGAGCATCATTCGCCCTTGTTGCTGATACTCCACTTTATCTTGGTCAGAAAATGGCAAACATGCAAAGACTTGCTCTATCTGCTGTAGTCTATGCTTCGTGAGCATCGTATCTTCTTTGAGCTGATTCAAGCTATCGGCATGTATAGCGCTGTCTGGCTTATTAGCTTGATATAGTGAGATATTTTTATTATTCATCATAGTTTGGGACAATATCCCGTATCAACAAGGGCTGAGTTAGTAGGTGTAAAACGATGCGTTTTTTAGCATTAGTATAATATGCATTAGCCTGAATGCCATCTTGCTGACTCCGAAAAAAGACCCACCACATCAAGATTATAAAGGAAGCAAAAAATACAGGACAATACCGTTCTCGATGCCTGCTGACAGACAGATCCTATATATTGTATTGTATTTCATATACATACCCATGCCACTTCAAGATGCGAAGCATGCCCTTGAAGTGACTCATCGCGATGGGGATTCTTAAGGGGACAACCGCGATTGTCTCCTTAAGTGGCTG
>JABABH010000218.1 GCA_014238325.1 Coxiellaceae bacterium
CCATCATGCAACAAGATGAAACGGATAACAAGTCCCTACACCGTATTCTCTGCCCCCCACCCTAATACACAGGAAAATATTAGCGCTTAAGATACAATCCAATCATGTCCTTAACAAAGGGTACTGTAATTTTGCGCTGTAAGGCTAAAGAAGCGCGCTCTAATGTATAGAGCAATTCAAATAATACAGACATATCACGTGGATAACGGCTTAATAAAAAATAACCTACTTCTTGCGTGAGATCAAATCCACGCGCACGTGCACGCATTTGCAGGGCCTCAATTTTCTCCGCATCGTTGAGTGACACCACATTAAAGACCAAGCCCCAAGATAATCGAGATTGCAAATCTGCTAATTGACAGGCGAGCTGCGGTGGAATGTGACTCCCTACCACCACAACATGCACAGCATGGGCCCGAGCACGATTATAAAAATGCAGTAATCCTTCTTCCCATAGAGGCTGGCCCAACACCGCATCCAGATCATCGATACAAACCAGCTTTTTATCCTGCTCCATGCCGTCCAAAATAGAGGGATGCATGGCTGTATTTTTCAAAGGCAGATAAAGTACGTCGCCGGATGCTGGCTCTTTGAGCCAGGCATGGCAACAAGCCTGCAATAGATGAGTACGACCCACGCTTCTATCACCCCAAAGATACATAAATGTCTCATCGGTATAGCTCAAAAAACGATGCAGCATGTCCAATACGTGTTGATTACCGCCCACATGAAAATTCTCAAACGTAGCATAATCGTCCAGAATCAAAGGTAAGGCTAACTGCTCAACCATTAGAATGACGCACGTTCAGGTTGAGCCGGAGCCGCTTTCCATTGGTAAAATAAAGCATTCATATGAGATCCAATATCGGTGGGCGCTGATGCTGAAGCAAAATGCGAGGCGCTCTTTAATGCATTAACTAAGGCCATCACACCACCCACCGTGGTGATTTTTAAAGAAATCGTGTCCCCTGTCATATTACGAATAGAGACGTTGGTCACGGGCGCCAAATGTTTCAATTTGGATAGCACATGTACATAATCATGCAAGGTATAAACTCCGTACACCTGTAGCAATACATCCGGATAACGATTGTGCTTTTCAATTTGCAACTGAATAGCCATCATCTCGACAGCGCGATCGAGACCATTTTTTAAAACTTGGGACATATCTGAAGCACTCGTTTGCCATTCATAAGGCTTGCCATTTAAGAATAATATCCATTCACATTCTATATGATGTGCAGCATTAAAAGTAATAGCACCCGCCAATACCGTGTCAACCCCGTAGCGTTTTAATACATATTGCATCTGACTCTCCGTTGGCAATACCGTCTGACCGGACAATAAGGTATGGTCTTGATCCTCTAAATCTAATATCGGAAATAAGATAGGCAAACCACGGGCTGTGGCCATCGCTTTTAAAGTATGTCGAATCGGATGGTCCATCTCGTCACTTAAAACCTGGCGTTGCGTAGCGCTCGGGATAGACAACCACAACAAGGTGAGCGGACGTTCATCTCCCCAGATGACCTGGTGAGCTTTTTTCAGCAAATAACGCATCTTGTTAGGATAGAACGTCACTTGTAACGATAACTTACCTCCATGGTTTAAACGGGAATAATGATAATGTTTCATATACATGTCAAGGTGAGTCGCCGCCTGTTGTGCAACCGGCAAAGCCATGACATTGCCATTACCACTCATTTTAATTAAGGCAGCTTGAAATGCCTGTAAACATCCCTGCCGCAACCGTTCTGCGGTATGGTCATCCACCGATACCGTCGCGACATTCGCCTCACCCACGGTCAGGGATGCACCTGTGGTGACCACACCCATCATCAAGACAAAGCATATCAGCCATAGATATTGTCTCTTCATACTAAGTGGACCTATCGCGATATCTATCATCCATCATTAAACCGTAAACCTATACCTTCAATATGATCCATTATAGGATGCTTCATGAAATGCAAACAGGGACATCAGGGCAGGGCGGGTCGCCGTATTCTGCTTACCCAAGAACATCCTGCTACCATCCCCTAGCTTCTGTCCATTCCTCGCATCACCCTACATCCTCCTAAATGGCTTCCCATTCAGATGCTCCATTGCTATTCATTGTGTTGAGATTGTGCCATGCTATAGCAAACTGAACTCATTCTACCCATCACTATAAAATATATGTATGACTATGACCACCCCAACTGCCCCACTTTCGTATCAAGCCTCTGGTGTCAACATCCAAAAAGGTAACGAACTCGTTCATACCATTAAAAAACTGGCTAAAAACACACATCGCCCTGGTGCCATCAGCACTATTGGTAGTTTTAACGGGTTATTTGAATTACCAGCCGGGTATACTCAACCCGTATTAGTCTCGAGTACGGATGGTGTCGGCACTAAATTAAAACTTGCAGCTGCTATGGGCATACATCACAGCATAGGCATCGATCTTGTCGCGATGTGTGTCAATGATGTGATAACTTCGGGCGCCACTCCGCTATTTTTTCTTGACTATTACGCCACACCGGCGCTTGATCCTCAGCACGCCGCTATGATTATTGAAGGTATTGTAACAGGATGTCAAACAGCGAATATGACTCTATTGGGCGGAGAAACGGCGGAAATGCCTGGACTCTACCAAGCTCCTGATTATGACCTAGCAGGCTTCTGTGTTGGTATTGTGGAAAAGCACGCGATGATTGATGGCCCTAATCAAGTCCAGGTTGGCGATACCCTGGTCGCCTTAGCTTCATCGGGTCCACACGCCAATGGTTATTCGCTGATCCGCACCATTATTGAGGCATCACAAAGCTCCCTAACCCAAGCTTTTGAAGACAGTACCCTTGGAGAAACGCTCCTCACACCCACCTATATTTATACCGACGTTTGCCAAACCCTATTAAGCACTATCAAACCACACGCCATGGCACATATTACCGGTGGCGGATTATTAGAAAATATTGCCCGCATACTCCCCCCTTATACCAAAGCCATGATTGACCCTAGTAGCTGGACATGGCCACCCATATTTCATTGGCTACAAGAAAAAGGACGTGTCACTGATCAGGAAATGTGGGCTACTTTTAATCTTGGCATTGGGTTTATCGTCTGCATCAGTCCTGCTGATCTCCCTACCGTCTTGGATTGTGCGACTACGGCAGATTTCCACGCCTTTCCTGTAGGACAAATCACAGCAGGTCAAGACAAAGCACCCATCGTATCGCTTGAACCTATATGAAAAAATGCGCTCTATCAGACTACACCATGGTTGTCTTGATCTCTGGGAATGGCTCTAATTTGCAAGCAATTATGGATGCTATCCGCCATCATAACTTGCCCGTTCGCTTATTGGCTGTTATCAGCAATACTTTCTCTGCCTATGGTCTCGTACGCGCTCAAGCAGCTCATATCCCTACCCATATCATTCCTCATACCCATTATGACTCAAGAGCAGCTTTTGAAACGTCGATAAGACAGGTTATTAACACGTATCAGCCCGCCTTAATCGTGCTGGCAGGCTTTATGCGTCGTCTTACTGCCCATTTCGTCAATGCGTATCCTAACTGTATTATTAATATTCATCCAGCATTACTCCCACGTCATCCAGGATGCCATACTCACCAACGAGCATTGGACGCGAAAGATACTATGCATGGCGCAAGCGTGCATTATGTGACGGCAGAACTCGATGGCGGCCCTATTATTTGCCAAGGAAAATTATCTATTTTGCCCAATGATACAGCTGATACCTTGCAATACCGCGTGGCTGCTATAGAACATGCGATCTATCCAGAAGCCATAAGATGGTTAGCAACTCATCGTCTTCGGATATCGGGCACGGAAGTATTCCTAGACGGACACTTATTACCCACCACCGGTTACCCTATAAAACTCGCATCAGGGGCTCGCCCTCAGGCAAAAAGCATTGTATAATGTATTGTCATATTAATAGTTTATAGAGGTTAGTAACGCCATGGTGAAATCAGAGCTCATTCATTGTATACACAAAAAAATGAAAGATTTGTCCTTCAAGGACGTTGAGCTCGGTGTCAACACTACTCTCGATTACCTTAGCACCGTACTCGCTGCTGGTAAACGTATCGAAATTCGTGGTTTTGGCAGCTGTTCATTAAGACATCGCCCGCCTCGCCAAGCGCATAATCCCAAAACAGGTGAATGGGGTTATACCCAAGAAAAATACACCCCACATTTCAAACCTGGCAAAAACTTAAAAGAGCGCGTCAATAACAACCGCCATCACTGCACAATCAATGACAACAGCACACAAGAAGGTTCGGAATCTACCTCTACGGAAGCATCATAGCACGATAAGTTATACGTCATCTGGAAGTAATAAGCTAAATAAATTTTTAGGATCCTTAATTTCAGGAATCATATCTAGCATATGGCCCACGTGAAATTCTTCGGATAAGGCGTAGACTAAACGTAATACGGCATAATCTTCTAGCGAAAAACCCACAGAATCAAAAATAAAGATTTCATCTTCACAGATTCGTCCGTCTTTTTCATGCTTAACTAGCTCCCATAACTCTGCATATACACTATTAGGATTATAATTTTGTATCTCCCCCTCGTGGCGTGATTGATCGACAAATTCAGATACAATCCGCCCTCGCTTTAAGATTTTTGGATCTAATTCTGTTTTTCCACGACAGTCTCCACCAATAGCATTAATCAACATACCAGGCTGGATCCAATGGTCTTTTAGAATATGCGCTTGCTTACGTGCAGCGGTTGCTGTGGTTATAATATCAGCTCCATGAATCGTTTCTTCAATGCTCGAACAAGCTTGCAAACGCATATCATAATGTTTTAAGTTGTCTGCGAATTTATTCATCGCTGCTGGGTCTAAATCAAAATACCGAACCGTTTCCAAAGGAAATAAGGCACGATGAGCTAAGACCTGAAACTCCGATTGCGCTCCTGTACCAATCATTGCAAATGTCTTAGCATGTGGTTTAGCTAAATATTCTGCTGCCAATGCGGAAGTAGAAGCGGTACGTAAAGCAGTCAACAAAGTCATTTCACTGATGATAACGGGATAACCACTCGCAATATCAGCCAAAAAACCTGTGCCAATAATCGTCTGTTTATTCTCGTTCGGATTCAGAGGATGCCCATTGATATATTTGACCGTATAGTAGTCTTTGCCCCATAAGGGCATAAGCTCAATCACGCCATTACTAAAATGAGTCACGACCCTCGGCATTTTATGAAATTCGGTCCAGCGGGAGAAACAATCCTTCAATTGAGCAATGAGTGCCAGGATAAACTTCTCGAGTGTGACCTTATGAATTAATTCTCTAACATCATCAACTGTAATAATTCTAACCATTCTTCCTTACCCCATCCTGATCGTGTTGGGCCGTAGATGCCTCATGTAAGTATGGCACATCAGATGACTTCTCCGCGCCAATCCAGTCTCTTGGCACCAAAAAATTTTCATATAGCGCTCTTTCTGGTGTACCTGGTTCTGGAGACCAATTGTATCGCCACGCCACTTGTGGCGGTAAAGACATCAATATGGATTCAACTCGCCCTCCCCACTGTAATCCAAATAGCGTGCCGCGATCATAAATCAAATTAAATTCCACGTAACGTCCACGACGATATTGCTGAAAGTCACGCTCTCGCTGACCGTAGTGGTGATGCTGCCTACGATCAACAATAGATAAATAAGCCTGTATAAAACTATGTCCTACCTCTTGAATAAATCGAAAGGTTGACTCAAAGCCCCAGCGATTCAGATCATCAAAAAAAAGGCCGCCAATACCACGAGGTTCTTGGCGATGGGGTAAGTAAAAATAGCGATCACATTGTGCTTTAAAGTCAGCATATATATTTTCACCCCAAGGATCACAAGCTGCTTTAGCCCTACGATGCCATTGATAGCAATCTTCCTCAAATCCATAGTAAGGAGTTAAATCATAGCCCCCGCCAAACCACCAGACAGGTGGAAACGATGCTTTATGTGCAACAAAAAAGCGTAAATTCATATGCGCGGTCGGAACGTACGGATTATAAGGATGGGCAATCACGGATAGCCCTTGAGCCATAAAAGCATAGCCTTCTAAATCAGGATGTTTCTGCGTGGCAATGACCGGTAAGACCGGCCCTGATACGCGAGAAAATGCGACACCGATCTGTTCAAATACCGTCCCATCTCGCATCACACACGTACAGCCACCACCTCGTGAAGGTTGTTCCCAAGCATCTTTAATAAAATGCCCCACGCCATCTTGAGCTGCTAACTGTACACAAAAATTATCTTGGCAAGCTTGCAAATAGGTCTGCACACTGAGCATGGCTTGTTCAGCATCAATACAACCCGTCGTGTTCATAGCATCCGCCAAGAGCAGACCATCTGCTCACTGCTCTTCACCAGGCAATAAAACATTCAGCTCAATGACCGCGTGATCATTGACCACACGCCAGTCTATATTAATCTGATCATGGGCTACTTTCGTATATTTAGTAATAACCTGAATAATTTCTTTGCGTAATAACGGCAAATAATCAGGATTGCTCTCCCCTGTACGCTGCTGAGCAATAATGATTTGCAGGCGATTCTTTGCCGTTTCTGCAGATTTATCTCGAAATCTAAAATACTTCATCAATCTCATGTTGCCACCCCTTCAGACATCCTAAAAAGCCGTTCCCACCAAGCACGTTTTTTCTGAGTCATTTTAAAGGGCGGTAATTGACCCAAAAATCGCAAGACTAAATCATGATAGGCCTGACCTGCGTGACTGGAACGATCCAAAATCGCAGGCACACCAGCATTAGAAGCCGTAAGTATGGTCTTCGATTCAGGAATCACCGCCAGTAGATCAATCCCCAATAAATCTTTAATATCGGCTAAATTGAGCATTTCACCCTGATGAGCACGCTTTTCCGCATAGCGTGTAATAATCAGATGCTCTTTAATCGGTGACTGATCTTCTCGAGCACGTTGCGTTTTACTCTGCAATAAGCCAATCACGCGGTCAGCATCTCGGACCGATGACACTTCAGGGTTCGCTACAATAAAAGCTGTATCTGCATAATACATCGCCATTTGTGCACCTGTTTCAATACCCGCTGGTGAATCACATACAATATAGTCAAAGGTTTGGCGTAATTCGCTTAATAATGAACCCACGGACTCATAAGATAATACGTCTTTATCCCGTGTTTGTGAGGCTGCTAAAATAAATAAATGCTCAAAACGTTTGTCCTTAATCAAGGCTTGCTTAAGCTGAGCTTCCCCACGCATCACATGCGTCATGTCGTAGACCACTCGACGTTCACAACCCATGACCAAATCTAAATTCCTAAGCCCAATATCAAAATCTATCACCACGGTCCTGTGGCCTTGCTGTGCTAATCCAACTGCAAAAGACGCACTCGTGGTGGTCTTACCCACTCCCCCTTTCCCAGAACTAACAACAATCACCTCGCTCATTTATATCCCCTCAATATTGAGTTTTTCTGCTTTCCAATAAATATGCGTCATGGCAGACGGACGTAGGGTAGGAGCATGAATATTATCTTTAACCAAATAATAGCCAGCAATAGCAATCAATTCAGCTTCTAAGGTTTTACAAAAAATATGCGTTTCTGTATTACCATCCATACCCGCTAATGCGCGGCCCCTCAAAGGCCCGTATATATGAATATTACCATCAGCCATACACTCAGCACCAACATTGACAGAAGACAAGATGACTAAATCACAATCTCTCGCATAAATTTGAGTGCCAGCTCGTACTGGCTGAGTAATCACGCGGGTCGGCCGCATCTGGCTGGGTTTTTGCGGAGTAGGCGGGCGCTCGGTATAATTCAAGTACATTAAACCGTATTGCTCTAACTCAGATCGCGCTTCCATGGGGATACCTTTGATCCCAACTGGAACGATTTTATATCGCTTTAACAGTTGATGGAGCCCTGCCCAATCTAAGGCAGAGACAGCTGGAATATATTGCGCATCGATCACGACCGGACTATGTGCAAAATAGTGGGGGGCTTGGTTTAATGTCGATGCCAGTTGTGCTTCAATCTTTTTTAAATCAGTGCTCTTTAATTGAACAACGGTCAACGGCACGAAATCTGACTTAAATTGCACAGCTAGCGCACGGGAATTCATGGTCATCATGTCTATCAAATATTATTCATCAAATCATTTCAAATTAAAGTCTTATCGCTTGTACCACCTTCGGACTGCATACCCTCAAATTTCAAGCGTTAGACAGCGAATAGCACCACCTGCTTTCTTAAACTCAGACACGGACTTCTCTATAACCTCATATCCTAATCGATTGAGGCGCTCTTGCAAAGTAACCGTTACAAATGGCATAAAAATCACCCCTTGTTTGTCCGGAATATGATCAACCGCTATCACCACCGCATTACATACGAAACCATAGGCCTCTTCATCAGAGACGATAATTCGCTGAGCTTCAGGTATAGTCTTTTCAATCAGGCGATTCGTCGCAGCATCAAACGCTGCTGGATAGTACATCACCTCACCCCGCAGCAAGGTGCAAAAGCAAGTGTCTAAATGATAAAAATGTGTATTGACTAACAAGAGCGGGATCACCGGCATATCACTACATTGTTCTAACCAAGTCTGCGCATCCAAGTGGGAGCGAAAACCATGCCCCATCCATACCATATTCTTTTCTCGCTGCCATAAGGCATCGCCGGCACCTTCAAAACAAATATCGGCAGGAAAGTCTAATACTTGATAGCCATGTGCCTGAAACCATTGCTGAAAATGCAAAGTTTCCGGCTGGCGTTCTCGATGCATAAAATGGCTCGGCATAACTTTGTTTTGCCATACCCACCCCGCATTAGCCGTAAAGACAAAATCAGGTAGTCCCCGCACCGGATCCACCAGCTCTACTGTGGCGTAATGACCAAGCGCTGTTTTCAAGGAACGCCATTGCCGTTCAGACTCTGTTCTATCGACCTTTTCTTTTTGCGTCATCCAAGGATTAATCGTGTATTCGACTCCAAAATAAGTAGGTGGACACATGAGTAATTTTTTGATCATAAAGGATTCTGCCAAAATTAATGTATCGGTAACGATGTAGACAGTTGACACAAGTTCGATGGATAGGCTACGAGCATTTTCCATTCAGGAGACTTTTGCAAAACCTGCAACAAATCCTCCTGTGGCTTAATCTTCCATGCATCACTCAGTAATAATTTAACAGAGACCGACGCATTATGATAGCCAAGCACAACAGGACATCGACCTCCCTGATAGGGTTGTAGGATGGCCGATAAGCGCTGAAGCGGCAAGGGTACGTCAACGGGTGTCGATGCTGCTGGATGCCAATCAATCAATAAATACTGAGTGAATTGCTCTCGAAATTGCTGCAAGGGCATGAATTGGTCAGCGATAATACGAGCTTGACCAGTATACTCATCTGCTTTCACCTGACCCTCGATGATTAAGATAGAATCGGTCATCAGCATCCCTCCTACCGATGCATAAAGCTTAGGAAAAATCATCACCTCCGTACGTCCTGTTTGGTCTTCAAACGTGAGCACGGCCATACGTTTACCACGACGCGTCAGCAGACGTCGTATACCCATGACCAGTCCTGCAATCAATATGCGCTGCCCTTGCACACTTGATAATTCTCCGATGCGAACCGTCATCACTGGATCGAGCTCCGATGCATAGACTTGCATCGGATGACCGCTAAAATATAAACCCAAAGCTTCCTTTTCAAACCTGAGCCGTTCCTGCTCAGTCCATTCCTCGACCTCCGCATATTGCGCTTCTTCTCGTACAGCTTCGGCTCCAAATAAGTCATGCTGGCCTAAGGCCACCCTACGCTGCTGTTGCTCTGCTCCCTGTCTCGCCATACCCATGGTTGCAGCTAAGACGGCACGTGATATGCCAAAACTATCCATCGCCCCAGCATGCACCAGAGGTTCCAGTGCGCGCCGAGTGACCTTTTGGCAATCGATACGATGCATAAAATCAAAAAATGAAAGGAAACGCCCACCGGATGCACGAACAGCTATAATGTGTTCAATAACAGCAGCACCGACCCCTTTTATAGCCCCTAATCCATATTCTATTGCACCTAATGCATTCACGATAAACGAATAAGATCCCGTATGAATATTCGGAAGATTGATGATCAAACCCATCTTACGCACCGCCTCGACTAAACTCGCTATTTTATCCGTATTATCCATATCTGCTGATAAGACGGAGGCCATAAACTCAGCCGGATAATGCGCTTTAAGCCATGCTGTTTGATAGGCAATCAAAGCATAAGCGGCTGAATGGGATTTGTTAAACCCATAACCCGCGAACTTCTCTATTAAGTCAAAAATATCACTGGCTTGCTGACGATTCAGTCGATTCTTGATGGCTCCTTCAATAAAAACAGCGCGCTGTTTAGCCATTTCTCGTGCCTTTTTTTTACCCATGGCATGCCGCAATACATCTGCCCCACCTAAGGAATATTCCGCCAACACCTGTGCGATCTGCATCACTTGCTCTTGATATAGAATGACCCCATAGGTTGGACGTAAAATAGGCTCTACACGCGGATCAGGATAATGCACAGCCTGCTTCCCATGCTTACAAGCAATAAAAGTATCGACCATACCCGATTGCAAAGGCCCCGGACGAAATAAAGCAACAAGCGCCATCACATCATCAAAATTATCAGGCTGTAGGCGACGAATTAGGTCTGTCATACCACGAGATTCCAATTGAAATAACGCTGTCGTATTGCACTGCTTTAATAAAACATAAGTGGCTTTGTCGTCCAGAGGGAGTCGGTGAATATCGATCATCGACTCTCCATTTGAAGCCAATTTGATATTAATAGCCTTGACTGCTTCATGGATAATGGTCAAGGTACGCAATCCTAAAAAATCAAATTTCACCAAGCCAATGGTTTCAACATCATTTTTATCAAACTGCGTGAGCACATGACCCGTATGCGATTCACGATACAAGGGCACAAAATCCGTTAATTGTGTGGGTGCAATCACAACACCACCCGCATGTTTACCTACGTTGCGGACTAAGCCTTCCATTTTCTTAGCTAAATTCAATAAATTTTTTGCTGTTTGATCTTCGGCATAAATGTCTTTCAGCCACTGCTCCTGCTTTAAAGCTTTTTCTAAGGTAATGCCAATTTCAAAAGGAATGCATTTCGCAATTTTATCCACATAACCATAAGGCACACCTAACACACGCCCCACATCCCGCACAACAGCACGCGGGGCCAATGTACCATAAGTGATAATCTGCGCTACCTTATCAGCACCATAGCGTTCCCTCACATATTCAATGACACGATCGCGTCCGGTGATACAAAAATCGATATCAAAATCTGGCATGGATACACGTTCTACATTAAGAAAACGCTCAAATAACAAATCATGCACTAAAGGATCTAAAGCTGTAATACCCAGCAGAAAAGCAACTAAAGACCCAGCACCGGAACCACGACCTGGGCCGACAGGAATATCTTGTGCCTTCGCCCAATTTATAAAATCAGCAACAATAAGAAAATAACCGGCAAATCCCATTTGATTAATAACGTCTAACTCTTTTGATAAACGTTCACGGTATGGCGCATCAGACGAGGCATCCAAAACAGCAACAGAAGCCGCTTGTTGCTCCTGCCAATATTGCGTCAAACGTCCCTGTACTTGTTGAGACAAATAATCCTCTACATGTAGATGCTCTGGCACTGGAAACGTAGGCAAATAAGGTTGATGCAAGGAAAGTGTGACCGTGCATCGCTTGGCGATTTCTATGGTATTCTCCAGCGCTTCTGGAATATCAGCAAATAAAGCAGACATCTCTTGCATGCTTTTCAAATATTGTTGATCACTATAGCGCCTCGGACGCCGCGCATCCTCTAAAACATAGCCTTGATGAATACAAACCCGAGCTTCGTGGGCTTCAAAATCGTCACGGGATAAAAAGCGCACATCATGCGTCGCGACAACGGGTATGCCATGTTGCGATACTAAAGGTAAAATGGCACGGATATAATTTTCTTCAGCATCTCGTTGTGTACGCTGCAATTCAACGTAAAAACGACCAGGAAAATGACGAGCCCATCGCTTTAACCGCTGCTCCGCTAACGCATGATCACCTGCTAGCAAAGCCTGACCAATATCCCCTTCACGCCCCCCCGACAGGAGAATTAATCCCGCTTCGCATGCCTCTAACCACTCTCGACGAATAAAAACAGCAGCACCGGTATCACTTGCCACATAAGCACGTGATAACAATGCTATTAAATGATGAAATCCCTGCTCATTTTGGGCCAATGCTGTACAGCGAAAGGTGACTTTGTCTTCTTGCCATACAAGATCCACCCCCAAAATTGGCTTAATACCTTGGTGTATCGCAGCTTCATAAAATTTAATCACGGCAAATAAATTCATTTCATCCGTGATGGCAACAGCTGGCATCTTTAAGGCTGTCGCACGCGCCAATAGCGCATCAATACGCACCAAACTATCGACAATAGCATAATCACTATGCACTTTCAGGTGGACACAAGCAGGCATGTTCATAGGGGGGCAGGAGGATAAGAGCGAATACACCGGGTTTGCTCTCGATAACGGTCTAAAGCCAATGTAATGAGCTGATCCAATAAATCACGACACATCAAACCGCTCGCTTCCCATAAGGTTGGATAGAGACTCTTCGATGTAAAGCCAGGAATGGTATTAATTTCATTCACCCATATTTTTTCATCACCCTCGACAAAAAAATCAACACGCGCCATACCTGAACAATGCAAGGCTTGAAAGGTAGCGATAGCCATCTCTTGCAGAGAGATCATCATAGTAGCTGAGACCTCAGCCGGTATGATAAAACGCACACCATCAGAGACATATTTCGCATCATATGAATAATAATCCGCATGAGGCAGAATTTCTCCTGCTAGCGAAGCCTTGGGATGATGATTCCCTAAAACAGAACATTCAATTTCTCGTCCACATATTTTAGGCTCGATCAAGAGACGATCATCAAAACACAAGGCATAGTCAACAGCCTCACGGAACTCAGCCTCATCACTCGCCGGTGAGACGCCCACAGAAGAACCTAAGCTGACCGGTTTAATAAATAGATCAGATTGGTCAAAGCGATGGCATAGGTAGGGATACAATCCCTCTACGGAGGTAGAGGGATAGAGCGTATACCAGTCTGAAGTTGGAATCTTAGCCTCATGTAATAGACGTTTCATCACATCTTTTTCAATACACAAAGCTGAGCTCTGCACATCAGCCCCCACATAGGGGACATGCAGTAGGTCCAATAAGCCCTGTAACGCACCATCCTCGCCATGGGTACCATGCACTAAAGGAAAAACACAGTCCGAACGATAATACTGGGTGATAGAAGCGCGGGATTGCCAAATGTAGGGAGGGTTCCCAAACACCGCTATGACGGGATCAGACTTGAGTTGCTTCAAGAGTGGTTGAGGTCCTTGATCTACAAAGGTCGCAAGATCATCCAGCCAATGCCATAAGCCTTGCGGATCAATATAGATGACCGCAATCTCATAACGGGCAGGATTCAGCATAGCGACAACATTGCGTGCAGAATGCACAGAAATACTATGCTCTGTAGACTCTCCGCCACAGATGATGGTCAAAGCCAGTTTTTTTTCATTGCTCATCGATGCTTATACCCTAAGAACATAGCCTACGCCTCCGATGCAAAGAGACGCAAACACGTGGTGTGGCCGGTGCCCAGACTCTACGGGATTTTAGGATAGTTTACAAAAAAAAGCACGAGGTATCGAGCCTCGTGCTTATCACAGTGAGCGATCTTGAATCTAAACGGATACGCTTAAAAATAAATATCAAATACCGCATCCACGGTATTATCAGTCTTACCCAGTCCAGACCGTGTATCGGGAGACATCGTCGTCAGAGCCGGATTTGCAAGCGACGCATTCCCAGGGTAGTTGATACCATGTGCATATTCTATGGTCAATAGCGTATGACGCACGGGGGTAATATTATAGAAAACAGTATATCGGTCCTCAGGTAAACCCAAGGAAACTGCTTGCCAGGTATGCTCATATCCCACGCCCACAGCACTGGATCTCGGGCCGATATGGAAATTATACGCTTCTTCTAAATATAATAATTTAGGACGTGCTCCGTGACCCAGGTAACGCATATCTTGGGTAGCAAAGTTTGTTGCCGTCTGTGTATATTCTGCACGCAAAGCCACAGGACCCAAAGAGAGCACACTCCAGGCATTTTCAGCAGGTACAGCCTTCATCCAAGAAAAATCACCCGTCGCTGTCGGGGGATGATGAGGGTCAACTATAGGTTTCATCGCCACATTATTCTTAAAAACACCCTGTACCGTGGAAGCATCGGTAAAGTTAGAAATATAACTCGCCCCTACTTCACCGGACACTTCATGATTTATTTTGAAGTGATAGCCGAGCGAGGCTCCCCAATGATAAGGATGCTGGTCACCTCTAATGACGGCAAGTCCTTGGTAGACATAAGCTTCAGCTTGCAGCGCATTACTACCTGTCTGCTGAAAACCTATTTCGGCTGCTTTCACCCGCGTACGTGCAGCAAAGGTGACAGGAGCTCTTTCGGCAAGGTTACTGGTATGTCGGCCAAAGGGTACACGCATCTCTCCGATAGTGAAGAAAAAAGGAGATCGACTAAGATTCCCAATCGTAATAAAGCCAGAAAAAAGAGAAAATTTAAAACCAAGTTTCCCATTTTTATTCAGATCATCGGTGTTATACATCGTATTAACGTAGGCAGTTATCCATTCTGTCGCTTGGAAAAGAGCCATAAAATTCATACTATTCAAGTCAAAACTGCCTTTCCGGGCTGCTGCGTTAGACATATGATCGTCCAGGATTGCAGCCTCCATAGAAGCTCCTACCGTCAGTCGTGGATAGCTAGGCGCGTGTAGCCCTAATGATTTTGCTTCTTTCTGCTCACTATAATTGCGTTTCAGCACACCAATATCGGTTCGCACAGAAGGTAAGCTGCTGATCAAATTGCCACCAGCGTAGTCGTCATCTTTCTTAAAATACGTGCCTAGCATGACGGAACCATGCTGATGTGCACATAATTCATGAACACAACGAGAGGAATGCAGGTGACTATGCTTAATTTTATTATGAGCAAGGGCTAATGCTTGTCGATGTTGCTCAGAAAAAAGCTCATCAACTTGATGCTGAATAGACTTAAGCCATTGATTTTCTTTTATCTTTCTATGTCTTTTGGGACTAGCATGCGCAATAAATACGGACGTGCTGCCCAGCACTGCTGAAAGACAAATCATCGTGGCGAGAATGGTATGTTTAAGACTCATGATTCCCTCTGCTGGTTTAAAGGGAACGAGACAACCCTGTCGCATCCACCAGATGGGTATAATTTTGACAGAACCGATTTGTAATTTTACTTTAAAATCAATAGATTAGAGTTTAATGTGGTCATCTAGTGCGCTATGCTGACTCCATTCGCTAGAACTAGATCTCTCTAGATAAATAAAGAGCTGTATAAAAAATATACCATACTTTAGAGTATTGTTCAAGCTTAGGGCTACGATCTAAGATGGTTGAATAGGGAGTGCGGCAAGACGATACCACTTGGGTAGGCTCACCCGCATAAGGCAAGCCGAGCCTCTCACCTCGTACTCTAGGAGATTGAGGTGAGAGGAGAGCGTTATGAATGGAGTCCGCGCGAACGCTGCTGTTGCTTTTCCTTAGCCTTTTTCTCTTGCTCCCTCTCTTCGTCCATGTCCTCTTGAGGTCGCTGAAACCAAGGAAATGAACGTTTCACAGCTGCTGCTGGTTTGGGGGGAGCAGAAGATGTAACGGGTTCGCTCGCAGCATGCCCTAACTCAGCGTTCATGACTGGCTGTGGCGATTGATCTGCCTGGGCTGCCTTCTGATTTTCAAAGTCGCCATTTGCTATCAACTTCCACCCTGGATTTTGCTGAGTCATCTCCGGTAAACTTGCAAAGAGCAGCACTTTCTTAAATAGAGGTGCACTGTCTTCGCCTCTAAATTTCTTTATAGCTTGATAGGTCAGAGGCAAGCTATAATCACGAATTTTCTCACAAAATTTACCTACGACTTTGGGCTTATGACAAGAGAGTTTTTCTACTTCGCTTATAAAATTACTCATGTTAGCATCAAATGCTTGCACCGACTTAAGCAACTCGCTTGAAACGTATGTAAAGAGTTCTTCAGAGTGCGCTTCACCCGGCATTTTATCTGTAAAAGAGCTCATCTCGAGTAACTGATAGGCTGCCTTATGAAGCATCTCTTTCAAGGACAAGCTCACCTCCTCTGCATCACCTGCTGCTAGAGAGCGCTCATATTTCTCTTGAAAAGCTTTGACCTGATACGAAAGAGATATCATTTTACTCTCATCGCCTAAAACATCCTCGTAATCGAGGTCTGACAGATCAACACTGAAATTGTCACACAGGAATTTCAGTCCTATCCCGTTTGCCGTCTGAAAAGCTTGAGAGATCCATTGTTCCTGAATAAAATGCTCCCTATTTTGAGAAGTACGGCTTTCTTCCATCCCCCCCATTCTCTCCGTTATGAAGTCGCGATCTATACGATCGAATGCAGTTATCTGTTGCTCGTTCAATTGCTTCTTAAACGATTGGGTAAGCTCATACAGACCCTGTAATCCTGACTCTTTTTTTTCTAAAGCATCGTAAAGTTCTCCTACAATCGACAGAAAATTCCGTTGCAGCCCGGAGGCATCTAAATTAGCTTTATTAAAAGACTCCCAGGAATTTTGTAGCTTTATATTCATGAGAACTTGACATGCTTTGTCTAGCTCATTTTTCAGAAACTTTATAGGCTTCTCTTTTATATTTCTTTGTAAGAAAGGCATGCCTGCTTTCTGAGCGTCCAACATCATATTTGCTATTATATCAGCTTGCGGAGGGCCTATGCTTTCTCGCATTTGATTGAAAAAATAGGTAAACATGTTGTCTTCCTTTCGTTCCCGTTTACCAGCATTTCGTTCAGGATCAATATTGTTATGAAAAGCTTTATAAAGTTCTTTTTTTTCATTTTCAGAAATATTGGTAGGCCATGTCGTGAATTTTAAGTAAGTATTATGCCCTTTCCGTAATGCAGATAAAGCCATCTCAGGCGTCATCGTCACTGTATTCTTATCCAGGATCTTTTCTAATAAAATAAAGCACATGGGCTCTGGCAACTCATTTAATGCTTTTTCAACCATACTTTCAAAACTCGATTGAGAGAGCCCCCATTCATTTTTATTCGTACTAGGCATAGCCGTCCTCCAAAGCAACATAAAAGAGCCTAGCACGCTTAGATTAAAAAAATATTAAAGGTAGAAATGTATCAACTAAAAAGATTTCAAATTTGAAGAAAATTGAGCGTTACTGTTTCATATGCCGCTCGCAAACGAAGGTGCGAAGCGGGTTATTGCGAGCGGTATATCTTTGTTTGGATGGCTGGCGAAAAGTCAATGTTCGCTCAGCCACTGAAGGGGACAATCGCAGTTGTCCCCTTCAGAATCCCCATCGCGATGAGTCACTTCAAGTGCATGCTTCGCATCTTGAAGTGGGATGGGTATACCAGCTTGACCCATATTCCCTAATGAAGCAGACGTAACTTCAGTATTTAAATCCATACCTTCTTTTATCGCTATATGGATAGCTGTTACATTTCCTTCTGCCACTCTATGCGATATGAACGGCTCAATAACATGAACGAAGAACCCCCTTTCTAGCATAAGTTTCTCCATCATAGACAGGCCAATCTCATACAAGTCCTGGCAATTTCTCTCTTTATTTTTTGAAAATTGATAGATGCTTTCTAGAATCGATAGAATATTACGGTAGACCTTGAATGCATCTGGATGATAGCCTCTACCTAAAGATTGTGAGTGTAGACGTTTATCTTGTTCACGCAAATATATTCCATGGATATTGATGATAGAGTCTTTATCTAATACGTCTCTTAATAAATTCATAGATGCACGCTTGGCAGCAGACAGCATAGATTTTTTTAAAGACTGCTTTGGCTCTTCCACTTTCTCCTTCATCATATGACAAGCATCTGCCAATTTTAAATCCCAATAATAGGATTCTGATGCGTCGTACTCTCTGCCAAGAATAGACGGCATATAGCAAATATTTGATATGAATGCCTTATAAAGCGCTTGTTTGGTCTGGCTATGTATGCCCTGCTCCCACACACCTAAACCCAAACAAGCATAATAACCTGCCTTAACCGCGTCTACTCTCATCGTAGGCGTCATATAAACAGCGCTATTTTTATATATCATCTCCCGCAATAAAATTTCATCTACAGACTCTATGATTATCCTGGAGCTTAACGATAATTTTGAATCCATTGAACCTAATATACGGCCAAAAATATTTTCAAAATCCGATTGAGATAAACCCCATTCTACGTTTAGCTCTCCCACGTTCTCATGCTCAGCTCCTTCCATAGACCGGTTAGCCTTGAAAAAAGACGCTTGTCTCGACGCTAAAACTCTTTGCCTATCCAATATTTAGCTCCTAGATCATCGAATTATCCGATGTTCATCGATTTATGATGGCTGAAATTCTACTGAAAAACCATTAACATAGCGTAAATCGACAGCTTTTATACGATGCTGATGATGCTCTACGACACGATGAGATAGACGTAAAAACCGTTTAAAACGAAATAGGATATGATCATGTCCTAACATGACTAACATGGAATGATGAACTGCCGTACCGACATTCAGCGTTCCATCTTCTTCTAACCATAACCGCCATGTCCCCTCTCTATCCACAGCAAGCGCCCGAATCCTGAAGGCTGAATAGGTCGATAATATATCGTTTAATTGTCGAAAACAATCCTTCACGGTCGATAGTGCTGTATCAGGACCTATTAAACGCGGCAAGTCATGCGGCAGACCAAAGCGGGATGGCGAACATAATCTCCCTGTGGAAGTTATGATCTGCGTATTATTCCATAGTGCACGTGGCTGCTCTCC
>JABABH010000219.1 GCA_014238325.1 Coxiellaceae bacterium
CAAGACTGATGGCGCTTATTTCTAAAGGCGTTAGATATAGCTCTTTTAGAACTTCGCCTGGATGCATTGGGTTTTCTAACATATCATTTCCTTTCAACGGTCCTTTCATCGGTCCTCTCAGTGGTAATCCACTATTTCAACTTCACATGGACCTTGATCGCTCCATACAAAACAAATTCGCCATTGCTGATTTATTCTAACAGAATGTTGGCCTTTTCTGTCACTGGATAAAGCTTCAAGGTGATTGCCCGGAGGGAAGCGTAAATCCTCCAATTCAATCGCAGCATTTAAAGCTGTTAGCATAGCGCTTGTTCTAGCTATCAAATCAGCAGGAAACCCTTTGCCATACTTGTTAGCTATTGCGCTTTTTGTCAGTTTTCCTTTAGCGCTTTGAATCATGCCTTATAAGTATCATGCTATGATACATGTGTCAAACAATGATACATCTTGGATTCAATGCTATAACTGCGCATTCACCTGGGGGACGAGGGGGCTCAGCGCTCTCAGCATTTTTGCAAAGCGCCTGACACGCCTCGGCGACGCTACGCTTACCTTGGTATCAAATCCTGCCGTTCCGACCATAAAATTTTTTAATTTGATCTAACCTGATCAAGCAGGCGCTTGCATTCTAAAAGTTCATAGAGTGTTGCTTGCAAGTTTCTGCGATCATCTGCATCGAGTTTTTGTAAAACCTCTTCAACATCAGCTTCTGCATCTTTACCGCGTAAGCGATTTAATAAGCCTTTGCCAGCTTTGCCTTTGTCCTTGGAATTATCAGTAAACTCTTCAACTGAAAGTGCTTTTTGAGCCATGCTTGCCGCTTTTTCAGTGGTGGTCGCATTTGAAGAAGAGGCCGTATTAGACATTGCAGTAGCATCGGAAATATCAACTTCTCCAATACCAATACTGATGACAAACTTGTTGCCCTGCTCACGCAATATGCGCTGAACACCGCGGATGGTATAACCCTCTTCATAAAGTAAATGGCGTATGCCTTTGAGCAAATCGACATCGTCAGGGCGATAATAGCGACGCCCACCACCGCGCTTTAACGGTTTGATTTGTGTGAAGCGTGTTTCCCAAAATCTTAAAACATGCTGAGGTAAATTTAAATCATCAGCAACTTCACTGATGGTACGAAACGCGTCAGGACTCTTATCCAACTAACTCTCCCGTAAGGCATAGAAAACTCGTTCTATGTCTCCCTGTTGCCGCAGTCCGCCCCAAATCAGTTTCTACGAAATCTAATTCAATAATGGATCTGGAAAACCCCTCGGTTAATCCAGATCAGCACCTTTAGAATTACCATTCAAAACAGCATCTTTCAATATGTTTGAAGGTTTGAATACCATTACTCTGCGCGGTTTGATTGGTACTTCAACGCCTGTTTTTGGATTTCTGCCAATACGCTCTTTTTTATCGCGTATAAGAAATGATCCAAATGATGATAACTTTACTGACTCGCCCTCAACAACTCGCTCACAAATGGAATCAAGCATCAGCTCAACTAGATCGGCAGACTCAGTTCTCGACAGTCCAACTTTTCG
>JABABH010000220.1 GCA_014238325.1 Coxiellaceae bacterium
ACGTGAGCAAACTTTAAATCAATTATTAGTAGAAATGGGTGGCTTTGAAGGGAAAGAAGGGATTATTGTCATAGCGGCAACGAACCGTCCTGATGTCCTGGACCCTGCGTTATTGAGACCCGGTCGTTTTGATCGCCACGTGTCTGTTCCCTTGCCCGATATTCGAGGGCGTGCACAAATCTTAAAAGTGCATTCTCAGAAATTACCCATTGCTTCGGACGTTGATTTATCTCTGATTGCACGTGGTACTCCTGGGTTTTCTGGTGCTGATTTAGCGAATCTCGTGAATGAAGCTGCCTTATTTGCAGCCCGTGCCGATCGCCAATCTGAGCATGATAAAAAAGAAGTGATTGCGATGTTCGATTTTGAGCGAGCAAAAGACAAAATTATGATGGGGGCTGAGCGTCGTTCGATGGTTATGAGTGATGAGGAAAAACGCTTAACGGCTTATCATGAAGCGGGTCATGCGATTGTCGGTTTGCATATGAAGGATCATGATCCTGTATATAAAGTCACGATTATTCCACGTGGCCTTGCTTTAGGATTGACGGTGTTTTTGCCGGAAACAGATCGATATAGCATGACGCTATCTCGATTACAAAGTCAGCTTGCCGCCTTGTATGGAGGGCGCATGGCAGAACTACGGAAATTTGGTCCAACTGGAATTACCACAGGTGCTTCTAATGATATTAAACGAGCTACTGAAATTGCTCGAAATATGGTGACTCAGTGGGGGTTATCTGAATTAGGACCCTTGATGTATGCCGGAGAAGAGAATGAAATATTCTTGGGTCGTGCTGTGACGCAGCATAAAAGCGTTTCTGATGAGACAGCTAATAAAATTGATCAGACCGTGCTGACCATTCTTAATAAAGCTTGGAAAACAGCTGAGTCGACATTGGAACGCTATGAAAAAGAATTTGAAACCATGGCTGAAGCACTGTTTCTTTATGAGACCATTGATCAGCAGCAAATTCAAGAAATTCTAGCAGGTAAGGCACCGTCGCCACCACAGCAGTGGATTCAGGAGAATGAATCGCCTGATGCGGGGGATCATGCAGCCAAGTCCGGGGAGGAGCGGCCATCACCACCTTCGACAGAGGCTTCTTCTTCTTTTACTGAAGATAGTGAAGGTAATATTTAAGTTAATCGTATGCAAGCGCATGCCCACCTATTAAAATTACGGCTACGTCACGGCGAGTTTTTCACGACTGCCATGCCTGCTATCATGGGTATCGTCAACGTTTCGCCGGACTCGTTTTATAAACCACATAAAACGCGAGATGCGGCTTTATCCACCGTTGAAACCATGATCGCTGAGGGCGCTGATATCATTGATATTGGTGGTGAAGCAACCAATCCGTTTGTCGAACTTGACAGATTCGCTAAGCAAATAGAAATGGAACGCGTACTGCCAGTTGTCGAGGCTGTACATGCTCGTTTTGATGTACTGATTTCCGTGGATACCAGTTTACCTACACTCATGAGCGCAGCTGTATCTGCTGGTGCTGGAATGATTAATGATCAGCGTGCCTTAGAGAGCGAGGAAGCTCGATCCATGGTTGCTAAATTAGCGGTGCCTGTTTGCCTTATGCATTGGTTTGATCCACCCAGGCTCCCCGATACCTCTTCTCCGACTGTCCTATTCAATCAAATTAAACACAAGCTTGAGCTTGCTATTCAGCGAGCTGAGTTGGCTGGGATTGCGAAGGATAGCATTATGATTGACCCTGGATTTGGCCAAGGGCATTATGGTAAAAGTACCATAGAAAATTGTTATTTACTTCATCATATAGCTGAATTTGTGGCCATGGGTTATCCGATTTTGTCAGGATGGTCTAGAAAATCTATGATTGGTGATATGTTATCTCAGGGTGTTGAGGAACGCATGATAGGGAGCGTTGCAGCAGATACATTAGCCGCGTATCATGGCGCTGCCCTGATTAGAACGCATGATGTGCGTGCAGCATCGGAGGCGACGCGTATTGCCGCGCAAGTGCGTTTATCAAAAAAGAACACGCATCAATACGTAATGGCTCATACTGGATGCGACTAGCATGCTGATTCATATAGGGTGTACTGGTGAGCGATTTGATTTCAATCAGGACTGAATGTGCATAAGAAATATTTTGGAACCGACGGTATTCGAGGAGAGGTAGGGCAGTCCCTCGTTAATCCAGAGTTTATATTAAAATTAGGCTGGGCTGTGGGCCAAGTCTTAACGCAAAAAAAACCGATCACGGCTCTGATTGGCAAGGATACACGTATTTCCGGTTATATGATTGAGTCTGCTTTACAGGCAGGATTATCTGCAGCTGGAGTGAATATTAAGTTGACTGGTCCCATGCCTACTCCTGCTATTGCCTATTTGACTCGATCTGTGCGAGCAGATATCGGCATTGTTATCAGTGCTTCGCATAATGCTTATCCAGACAATGGTATTAAATTTTTTGAT
>JABABH010000221.1 GCA_014238325.1 Coxiellaceae bacterium
TCACCACAAGGTTACGAGAAATTCACGAGCAGGATTAGGTGTTTCGACAAAATGTTCGGTAACTGATTGATTAATTGGTGGGCCGTGTAGGTCTCGAACCTACGACCCGCTGATTAAGAGTCAGCTGCTCTACCAACTGAGCTAACGGCCCGTATGTTCTGCGATCATAACATTAATATTTGCCCCTATTCAAGATCCAAATTTTAAAACCCTGGAGCGTCGGTTACCATGCCATTCTATAATATGTGCTGACATAAAAGGCTATACATTATTGTCACTCACCTGACATACTATCCATGACTATGACCGTATACACCTTAAATTTTAAATAAGTTATTATAAATAACGACAACATTAAACTGAGTGTATTCATTTCACCATGCATCAAAAAACAACCCCCTATGGCAACTGGACTTCCCCTATTACTGCTGCACAGGTTGCAGCATCAGCCAAGTATTTGCAAAATATTCAATCTGATTCAGAATATATTTATTGGCTAGAAAGTCGTCCAGAAGAGCAAGGGCGCCAAGTTGTTATGCGTATGTCTTTGTTATCCAACACTGTCTATACTCATACCCCCCCATCCTATCATGTGCGCTCCCGCGTCCATGAATATGGTGGCGGTGATTATTGTGTGCATCATGGAACAGTCTATTTTTGTAATGATCAGGATCAACGTTTATATCAACAAAAAGAACAGACTATCCTTCCCTTAACAACGGCGCCTAAAATGTCCAAGGCATGGCGTTATGCTGATCCTATTTGCACGCCTGATAGCGCCCATATCATTGTTATACGTGAATCACATCACACACACCAGACGCTTCATGAACTGGTTGCCATTTCCACCGATCCTGATCAGCCAGGTATCAAAATATTGGCGACAGGCTATGATTTCTACTCCTCCCCTGCTATCAGCTCAGATGGTCAGCAGCTAGCATGGATTTGCTGGAATCATCCACATATGCCCTGGGATAGCACAGAACTGTGGCTGGCTGAACTGTCCCCCAATATGGAATTAATACACCCCCGATGCATTGCAGGTGGCCCCACTGAATCCGTGATGCAACCACAATGGTCACCCGATGACCGCTTATTTTTTATTTCCGATCAAAATAATTGGTGGAATATCTACCTCTATTCCCCCCTCTATGCGCACGATAAAAAAACAGCTTATTCGCCAGTATGCTCGATGCCCGCAGAATGCGCCGTACCACCCTGGGTTTTTGGAATACGCACCTATGCTTTTCTGGATGCAGAACGTGTGATTGTACTGAGTATTCGCCAGGGACAATCCGAAATCGGCATGATAGACCATCACCAATACCAGCCATTCTCACTACCATTTACGCATCTAATACCCACGCTCAGCCTCTATCAAAATAAAATTTTTATGATCGGAGCGACCAGCACGGTGCTGCCTGTCCTAGCTGAATACGAACTGAACTCTGACACCCTCCAGATCCATTATAAAAGTGCATCGATGAGCATGGATCCCGACTATATTTCAACTGCAGAAGCACTCTGCTTTCCTACCATTGACGATGAAAGCGCCTATGGATTTTATTATCCGCCCTGTAACCGAGATTATGTCGCACCCGATACTGAAAAACCGCCGTTAATACTATGCTGCCATGGAGGACCAACCGCGGCGACCCATCCCTCCCTGAATCTAAAAATTCAATTTTGGACAAGCCGAGGATTTGCTGTCATGGATGTCAATTATGCTGGCAGTACAGGCTTTGGTAAGGCCTATCGTCATCGCTTATATCAGCAATGGGGAAAGATAGACGTGGCTGATTGCGTACAAGCGACTACCTACCTCATTGAAAAAAATAGGGTCGATCCACATCGCCTCTTTATACGCGGCAGCAGTTCTGGTGGTTATACGGTATTATGTGCCCTCGTTTTTTATGATATTTTTCGAGCAGGGTGCGGTTATGCCGGTATTGCTGATTTAGTCAGTCTGCAAGATATTCAGGATAATGGCTTTGAGTCTCATTATTTTCATACACTTATCGGCCCTTATCCTGAAGAAAAATCCGCCTATATAGCTCGTTCCCCTCTTTATCATGCCGACCAACTCTCTTCGCCAGTTTTATTCGTCCAAGGTCTCGAGGATAACATTGTGCCTCCTCAGCAAGCTGAAACCATGATCGCTGCCATGAAAAAACACGATGTGCCCTATACTTATATAACCTTTTCCGAAGAAGGCCATTCCCTCAAAAAAGCCAACAATATTCAACGCGCACTTGAAAAAGAGCTCAATTTTTATCAAAACATGCTGATATAACGTATGTGATCCATCATGCACATCGTTCATGTAGAGTGCTACCTTCCTGCTTAATTTCTTGCTCGTCGCCTCGCAGATTAAACCTAAATTAATCAGTAGAAACAATCAATTATAGTTAAATCTATGATTCTAGCCGACAGCAAATCAAGAAATTACTTCGCTTTAATCTAAAAGCTGTATACTATATGGAGCATTCTGTAACCTTCAAAAAATGGCGAAAAATGAATAATAAGGAAAAACGATCTATTAACTGGCTCAATATGCTCTTTATTTTGCTGACTGCGGCCGTAGCCGTAATAGCAACACCGTGGATAATCGTGATGGGTTGGGTGAAAGGGCCCACTTGGATTCTGGCAGCTGTGATGATGATGCTAACAGGTTTATCCATCACCGCGGGTTATCATCGGCTCTGTGCGCATAAAAGCTACCAAGCATCTTGGCCCGTACGTCTGCTGCTAGCTTTATTTGGAGCTGCTGCCTTTCAAGGAAGCATTATGGAATGGTGCACGGATCATCGTACACACCATCGATATACGGATACAGAGGATGATCCTTATAATATTAAACAAGGTTTCTGGCATGCCCATATCACTTGGCTGTTTTTTTTAGATCCTACAAAAAGAAATTTTAGCAATGTTGAAGACCTTCAATCAGATCCGATCTATAGCTTTCAGCATCGATTTTATCCCCTATTAGCTGTCATGATGAGCTTTGTACTACCCACGATAATAGGGGCTTTGTGGGGTAATGCCATCAGCGCTCTCATTATTGCGGGGCTTCTGCGAGTGACCGTGGTCTATCAAATGACTTTTTTTATTAATTCATTATGCCATTTAGTGGGTAAGCAAACTTATAAAAGCTCATCTGCGCGCGATAATTGGGTCACAGCCTTAGTCACTTTTGGGGAAGGTTTTCATAATTTTCATCATCAATTCCCTATAGATTATAGAAATGGTCTACGATTTTTTCATTTTGATCCAACAAAATGGTTAATTTATGCTCTCGCTAAACTTGGCTTAGCATCCGATTTAAAACGCATCGATACACACCGTGTGATTAAATATCGCATACAAACAGAATCACAACGATTTAAGCATACCTCTGAAGAATTAATAAAATCGGTCTATACCCGTATTGACCATTTATTAACTCATCTGGAAAAGCTAGAGCAAGATTACAACCGCATGAAACAAATGAAGCTGAAAAAATATCGAACCACCATTGCTGAGACGAAATCACGATTAAAAGCGACCCATAAAGAATTGAAAGCCTATCTTGCTATTTGGGATACCTTATTAGCCGTCAATACTTAAACTACGATGCACTATCATGGCCGTTAATCAGCACAATCTTATTTGGATAGATCTAGAAATGACGGGGCTTGACCCTGAAAAGGACCATCTATTAGAGATTGCTACTATTGTCACCGATTCTGACTTACATATTTTAGCAGAAGGGCCTGTCTTAGCGATCCATCAACCTACCGCTATCTTAGAGGACATGGATGAATGGAACCAAACTCAACACAGAAAGTCTGGCCTGTTTGATCGTGTGATTGCGAGCCTTTGCCATGAGTCACAGGCGGAAGCAGAAACACTGAGCTTCCTAGCTCAATATGTGCCAGCACAGGTCTCCCCTATGTGTGGTAATTCTATTTGCCAAGATCGTCGATTTCTAGTCCGTTATATGCCTCATCTAGCTCAATATTTTCACTATCGTCATCTGGATGTCAGCACCTTAAAAATTCTTGCTCAACGCTGGGCACCCCAGGTTGCGGCCTCGGCCAAAAAAAAGACACAACACTTGGCTCTTCAAGATATACGAGATTCGATTCAAGAATTAATCCATTATCGACAATATTTGCTAAAATGTTAAGAAGGCAGCAGCGCTGATTATATGCACATTTTTCTGCCAAAAAGGATGTTTTTATGTATACATTGGTGAGTTTTATTCTAGCTTATTTAATTGGATCCATCGCTTGCTCAATTATCGTTGCAAAAATACTCAAACGACCTGATCCACGCGAACATGGTTCAAAAAATGCAGGTACTACGAATATATTACGCACTACTGGCAAGCAAGCTGCTCTCTATGTCATGCTGGGAGATGTCCTTAAAGGTCTCGTTGCGGTTATTCTTGCACGTCTATTACATGTTCATGACTTTGGGTTAGCTTGTGTCGCATTGATAGCTGTGCTGGGACATATTTATCCTTTATACTTCAAATTTAAAGGAGGAAAAGGCGTGGCAACCATGTTGGGTGCCTTATTAGGCCTCTCTTTTTGGATAGGTCTGTTTGTCATCGCCACATGGGTAATACTCCTTTATATTTTCCGATACGCCTCATTAGCCTCATTAGCCTCTGCCGTAGCTGCTCCCATTTATACCTTGGTTGGAAGCGATTTTTATTATTTTGTACCTATATTAGCCATTTCAGGATTGATAATTTGGAAACATTGGGACAATATTAGCCGTCTCTATGCGGGTACAGAAGATAAAATTAATCTCGATCATTTTATCAAACCTAGGAAAGAAGAATAGATCGTATCTCTGCAGATTAGCTTAAATCTTCCATCGACCAGCGTGATTTCACAGTAATGCTTGTCCCCTCTTCTTGCTTGCCGCGTTGGATATGCAAATACCCATTATAAGCAACCATCGCGCCATTATCCGTGCAAAACAGCGGGCGCGGAAAATAAACACGACCTCCTTGTTGGTAAACAGTATCTATAAAACGACTGCGTAATCGTTGGTTAGAGGCCACCCCACCCACCACCACTAAGCAAGTCAATTCACAAGAGGTGAGCGCGCGCATGGATTTAGCGACCAACACATCTACCACCGCCTCTTCAAAAGCTCGAGCAATATCAGCATATAAGCTAGGATCATTCAGCTCACGATGCTGTTCGAGACACTTTAGGGCATGGGTTTTCAAGCCACTGAAACTAAAGTTAAAACCCGATCGGTGATACAAGGGACGTGGGAAGCGAAATCGCGCCGGATTGCCTTTTTCTGCTAGTTTTGATAATGCAGGACCGCCAGGATAAGGAAGCCCTAATAGCTTAGCAGTTTTATCAAAAGCTTCCCCCACAGCATCATCAACACTCTCACCCAAGATGGTATATCGGCCCGCTTGATGGACTTGGACTAACATCGTATGTCCACCTGATACTAAGAGTGCGATAAAAGGATACTCGGGTGAATCTGACTCCAAATGCACGGCCATTAAATGCGATTCCATATGGTGTACACCGATGATTGGGATACGCAAAGCATAAGCCATACTTTTAGCCAAGACCGCTCCGACCATCAAACCGCCGATTAAACCAGGACCTTTGGTATAGGCAATAGCATCTATCTCATGCTTAGCAAGCCCTGCCTCCTCTAAAACTTGCATCACAAGCGGCAACGTACGACGAATATGATCACGTGAGGCTAGCTCAGGCACAACCCCTCCATAAGGAATATGGAGAGGAATTTGGCTGTAAATATGATGCGACAACAAACCTTGATGACTATCATACAAAGCAACTGCTGTTTCATCACAGGAGGTTTCTAAGCCTAAAATACGCACACGATTAAATCAGTTTTAAATCTTTGACGGACTGATACTCGTGTCGAAGCTCATTCAATGTCGCTGTTAAACAAGAGCGCGCAAACGCATTATGCTGAATATCCTCAATGACCTGGATACGTCCCCCTTGAGTCCGACATGGAAATGAAAATATAAGACCTTCATCAATGCCATACTGTCCCTTTGAGCATAAAGCAACCGAATAAGGTTCAGGCATATCATGATATAAAGCATACAGACTATCAATAATACCGTTCGCTGCTGAAGCTGCTGAAGAAGCCCCACGTGCTTTGATGACGGCTGCTCCTCTTTTTTGTATCAAGGGGATAAAGGTATCTCGACACCAAGATTCATCTCCAATAACCGATACCGCTGACTCACCATCTATAGTCGCATGATAAAAGTCAGGGTATTGTGTTGAAGAATGATTGCCCCAAACAATCATATTTTTAACTTGATTGACAGATACACCAGCTTTGATAGCCAACTGCGTTATACCGCGGTTTTGATCAAGACGCGTCATCGCATAAAAGCGATCCTTGGGGATATGCGGAGCATGATGCATCGCAATCAGTGCGTTGGTATTACAAGGATTCCCTACCACAAAAACACGTACATCGTCTGACGCATACTCATTTAAAGCCTGTCCTTGTAGTGCAAAGATGCCTGCGTTTTTCGCCAGTAGATCTGACCGTTCCATCCCAGCTGCTCGAGGTGCAGCACCAATCAAAACCGCCCATGAGACATCACGAAATGCTTCGTCAGGACGATCCGTTATTTTCACGCTATGAAGTAATGGAAAAGCACAATCTTCTAATTCCTTCACGACCCCATCCAATGCGGGTAAGGCTGGAGCAATATCAAGTAAATGAAAATTCATGGGCGTATTTGGGCCAAATACGGCACCTGCCGCCAGACGAAATAAAAAGGCATACGCAATCTGTCCAGCAGCGCCGGTGATAGCAATATTAATAGGCTGAGTCATGATTCCCCCTATGCTGATAATAATTTCATGAATAAGTTTTGCTGACTGGCATCACCCATAGCCAGAAAAGCCGGATTAATCAGTGAGCGTTTAGCGTTATATTGCAGTGGTTGCCCCCATAAATCAACTAGCTTGCCACCGGCTGCCTCCAGAACACAATGTGCCGCGGCCGTATCCCACTCAGAAGTATCACCCATCCGGGGATAACAATCTGCC
The DNA here is from genome assembly GCA_014238325.1 of Coxiellaceae bacterium. Taxonomy (GTDB): domain Bacteria; phylum Pseudomonadota; class Gammaproteobacteria; order Coxiellales; family Coxiellaceae; genus JABABH01. Next base: position 7,068 of record JABABH010000221.1, read on the forward strand.
GCTCCCTCTGCAATCATGCAAAACTTTAATGAACTATTCAAGCGCGTCAGCTGGGCCCCAGGGAGACTCTGTATGTCATGCAGCAGCTTCTCGGCTTTTGTATATCTCCCTATTAATATTGAAAATTTATCCTCATCCATCGTACGGGCATGAATAGGTTTCGGATTCGAATAGACATCCGCTAAATCTTGTTTAAAAGCACCACATCCACGTCGAGCAAAATAACAAAGATGCGTAAACGGAGCATATACCACACCTAACAACGGCTGGTGATGCTGAATCAAGGCAATATTGACAGAAAATTCTGCACAGCCCTGTGTGAAACCGCGCGTACCATCTAGAGGATCTAACAACCAATAAGTCTGCCATTGCTCTCTAACCTCATAATCAGGAATTTCGCCTTCTTCAGAAAGAATGGGAATCTCAGGATCTAAGCGTTGCAAACCTTCGACCAACATCTCATGAGCGATCATATCGCCGATAGTTACGATGCTATGATCCGCTTTATATCGAAGCTGAAGCTCTTCAGGAGACCGATTAAAATAGGCCAAGATACGATCGCCTGCGAGATGAGCGACACGCATAGCCGCTTGTAACAGAACAGGCTGATTATCCCCCATGTCTTTGTCGCTCCAAGAGACACAAAGCTGCCACACTGCGAGCCTCGTGGAACTCAGCATGGCCTAATAATGCATCAATCTCATTCAACGACCACGGCAGCACTTCAATCGCTTCAGGTTCATCGCCCAACAAGGTGGCAGGATATAAATCACGTGCGACATACACCGTCATCATAGAGGCGAGGTAACTTGGAGAAATGCTATAATGTGCCAGCACGCTCAGCGTTCCTGCACCATAACCCGCTTCCTCTTTCAATTCACGTAGAGCAGTTTCTATTGAATTTTCATGGGGTTCTATTGAACCTTTGGGAAAGCCCAATACATATTGGTCAATGGCTGCTGCGTATTCCCGTATCAGCAAGACCGTATTTGCATCCAATAAAGGTACAATCATCACCGCGCCTTGCACATCAGATCGTATACGCTCAAAATGCCGCTCTTTACCATTGGAGA
>JABABH010000222.1 GCA_014238325.1 Coxiellaceae bacterium
GTCTGAGGGTGGATGCAAGTTTTCGAGCAAAACCTGTGCTTTTTTTACCCGCTGAACACCCGCTTCATGAACCGCCTTCGTATAAGTGTCTTGCGCTTCTTTTTTCTGACGACGCACCATCGATAATTGGGCATGGAAAGTGTTTATATCTTGATCAAATAGCTTTATTAACCGATGAATATCAGCTTGGAGCCGACTGGCTAATTTTACCTTTGATAGGGAAGCCTCTGATTGCATGCGCATATAAAAAGGAATTTTTGTAGTAAAGGACTTCGATATAGCAATGATACTATCTGTTTTTTCCCAAATGAGCCCCCAGTGACTTTCAGCATGTTGGTCTATAGAGCTTTCAAAGCTTTCATCAGGAAATAATTGTTTAAATTTTTCACAGGCTGCATCCATTCCGCAATCGGCAAATAAACAGGGTGTCACCAGTTGATGGATTAGAAACTTGACGGAATTGTGATCCTTTCTTCCCTGATCCAGCCATTCAACTAATACGGCTTGATCAGGATGGTCTGTGCTATCAGCCAGATTCATTAAGGAAGGATCTGTTTGGATTTGAGTAAGGTATTCTGAAAAATTCGAAGCTTGTTTCATTTGCCAATGGCGCAACCTTAAGGCAAATTTATAACTATGCCCCTGTATGATCGACGATGCTCTACTGTCTTGCGCTGCTGGAACGGGAGCACGGAGCATCATCTGAGCTATTTGGAGTTTCCTATCCTCCGATAGCCAAGATTCTCCCATGGCATAGAGAAACATACGTTGACCTACTTCCATGCGTTCCTCCCTAGAACGCAAAGGAAACCAACTGGGAGCATGAAATGACTCAATCTTAGACATAGGATTGTTTTGAAACTCGAGGAGCACCTGCATCACGTCGCGACAGGATTCACTCACATGCGTCTCCTGAACTCCTTGGATATCGCTATCATGATCTGCTGGTAAGCTTCCATCTGATAGATGATGTCCATGAGAAGCAGAGCTCTGGGCCATATGGCTCATCGCATCAACGGGTGTTATATAGGTGGCTAACTGTTTAGTCAGGCCATTTTTTATATTCAGAATGTTCTTATAGTAGTCATTAATGCTGTTTAATTGATGGTTAAACTGGTCAAGGATCCCAGGTTTAGAAGCATCAGCGAAATACAATAATTGGCGATCCGGATACTCATGGGTGATGAAATGAAGAAACGTACCATACTGACCACTAAAGCGATTAAAATGGACCTTAAGGCTCAATAGGTGAGCCTTTAATTGATCTTGATCGAGATGCGCAAGCGTGCCAGTAGCATGGTTTCGAATAGGGCCATTTTGCTCAAGCTGACTGATAATACGGGTGACGGATACTTGAACGGCTAAAAATGATTCGGTCGCTTCTCCTAAGCGCTCAACACTTGTCGAAAATTTTTCAAGATAAACATCGGCCTCTTGAAACGCCTCTTTAGAAGAAAGCCTTTCATAAAATGTTACAGTTTTTCTTTCCTCGGCCCTCAAGGGGTATTTTTTATCTTGACTCTGCTGATGTAGGTCTTTTCCCTTCTGAATAAGAAAGGAGCTCCCTTCTCGTGTCGCTTCACTTGCATCATAAGCCAGATGGATCTTATGAGAAATTTCCAGGACTTCCCAAGCAACTGTAAAGGCTTGAACAGCCATGAGTGTTTCAAGAATCATAACGGCCTCCTTCTAGAAAATATTCAATTTAAAGGCATTCAACCCCGTCTCTTGAAGATAAAGCATGCGATATTGATGCAAACAAATGAGGTCTATCCAACAGAAATGCTATAAACGTCGTAGCGCTAGATAAAAAACACGGTATGGGGCACGATTTGCTGTGCGCTAACTGAAGCGATGATATCTGTTCTAGCATGTGCTTTCTCCTACTCCCTCAAAAATGGATTGATATAGTTTCAATATAACACAGCGCAATAAGCCATCGGGATTAAGGAAATATTAAATTATACAGGTAGGCACCCATAATTTTATACTCATCAAAAAAATGTAAACCATTTAGACACAATCTAACTGAAATGCATAAATTTTCAACCTTTCACCCTCTGTGCCAGGGAAATTGCAGTCATTCCACCTAAGCGTAACCAGAGAAAATACGATACTTATTATAGAAAACGTCATTTGATTGAGCGTTTCTTCTTTAAATTAAAGCAATTTAGAGGGATGGCAACCCGTTGTTGCAAACGCGCTAGATATTTTTTAGAGGCCATTAAATGGATCTTATCCCTGATTTTAATGCGCTAATTGACAACAGGTCCTATTCCTCCTGTTCAGGTCAGTTTCCATCACATTATCGGATGAAACCAACCCAAAAAGGCATAAGCATCATCATGCTATCCGCTTCAGTTTGGGCCAATTTAGAACAGAAATAAGGTTTGACTGACCATATGATGCCCATTCTTTTAAAATGACGTTAGCCATGGTAAACTCACCTCTAGTTAATTGTGGTTAGCGATGGTGAGGTGTTTCTGCACCTTGCCATTGCGTCCTTCTATTTCGCTGAAAAATGGCATACCAGTCAAAGTCAATCCTACCCAGCCACAAATTAAAGCTCTGTAAGGCACTGAAGTAGAAGAAAAAAGTCAGGCCACCCCTTCAGTTATGTTCTTTCCACCCTCTGCTACTGGGGACGAAGAACCGTTCGCTTGGCAGTAGCTTTAACCTGCGCGTCTGGTACCACCTGACTGGATGACATACCCTTCTTCCATTCACCGCTATCAGCTGCTAGGGGTCTGTCGTCAATTAAAAATTTAAGATATGCTTCAGTTGTTTTGAAATGAAAAAGGAGAGTAAGAATGGAGGTCGTCATGAGTTAACGGGTAAACAATTTAGCCAAGAGCATGTTCTGCCTGGTAGATCAGGACACGTTGGTGTGACTGCAAGCAATAATCGCAGATTTATAGATGAGGCGGTGTTTTACTGGATGAGATGGTTCAATCTCCCCTTAAAACAAAAAAAATATTTATGAATCAACAGAGTAAATTTATGCCAGATTCAGCTGGCAGCTGTGCATAGCCTATGAACGATAAAGCAGAAAGAAGTGTTAGGAAGCTTGTACCCATTTTTGATCAGGCTGACTATTTGGAATTCAATACCGTCCTACCTCAACACCTGAAAGTTTATCAGTCTTTTGAACGTGATTACAAAGGTGCCCATGCTTTCTTATATGCTTATAAGGATAACAAAGCCACTTTCAATGCTTATCGACGCGAAGTGGAGCGCTTGCTGCACTGGTCGTGGCAAAAAGCTCAAAAATCGATTTTATATCTGCGCCGTGTTGAGATTGAATCTTATATTAAATTTTGCCAGAA
>JABABH010000223.1 GCA_014238325.1 Coxiellaceae bacterium
ACAATAAAGGTTATGATCATTCGGGCGCGGTCTGAAGCCCAATCGACAATCCCAATCATTTTATGCGCCCTCTTTGTAGGTCACTGCTACATCACGACCATCTGTTACATATTCTTGGCCTACTACGATGATATCAACAGTTTCCGGTAATCCAGAAACCCACATGCCTTCGGCACTGTCGCGAATAATTTCAATCGGTATAAAATAGGCTTTGCTGTCTTTGACAATGCGCACACCTAAAATACCTTCACCATTTAGGGTTAGTGCAGATTGGGGCAATAAATGACCCTTTTCACCTGAAAGGGCGATGGAAATATCAGCGGTTGATCCGTCGCGCAATTTACCGTCATCATTTGGAACGGTTACTTCTACTCGGAATGTTTTCGTAACAGAATCTGCGCGCCGAGATACAAAGGTGACTTCACCTTGAACCGCGCGGCCAGACAGCAGACGAGCACCCGCGATGGCACCATTTGAAATCCGGGCCACTTGTTCTTCGGTCGCATTGCCGACGAGCTTCATTGGGTTCAATTCCAAAACCGTACCACAGGCGCTGCCTTGTTGCATGAAGGATCCCAATTCTGCCGTGTCAGATTCTAACAACCCAGAAAACGGTGCTACGATTTGCAAATTGTCCATTTCGCGCTGGGCACGATCAACGTTTGCTTGTGCTGCTTCTAGTGCTGCTTCACGGGCAAAAGCAGCAGTTTCAGAAATAATACCCTTTTGTACGAGACTTTGAGAGCCTTTGTTATTGGCTGTTGCTTCGGCAAAACGTGCTTTTGCTTCGGCCAAAGCGGCAGATTTGGTGCCAACTTCCAACTCGCAAAGCAACGTGCCTTTGGTCACCAAAGTCCCTTTGCGCAATGGTTGTGATATCACTTTACCAGAAGTTTCCACTAGAACTTCGATTTGGCGGAATGCCTCGGTCTGACCGCGCAACACAATGCCACTCGTCACAGGTTGTGCAATGGAGTTTTGTACAAGCACAGAAACAGGCAGGAATTCCTGTGTTTTAGTCACAGTATTTTCCGCATCATCTTTTGGCTCGGCGGTATTTCCACCTTTTAGTACAAATACCGAAATTGCTACACATACCAACAACGCTAATATTATAGGAACGGGGCGCATTGAATTCTCCTAGAGGTAGTTTGGTAATTTTTTAAATCATAGAATTTTATGAAGCTTATGTTTATCAAATCTGAGCTGCAAGGCCAGTTTCAAAAAGAGTGTATTTCGGAAAGTTTACTAGTTGTGACGTAAGGTAAACTGCCGATTTGACTATTCCCTTTAATTTCAATCAACATACGAATAAGATATCTTTTCAAGTATATTGGTCCAAATTAAGGATTTGTTATGTCCACAACCAGCACGATTTCTAAAAAACTAGCAGCTTCAGACCCTAATCAAGTTTCTGAAAACTATGCTAAAAAGCCGAAAATGACAGTACCCGGTTTTACAGGACGAAAGGGCGGTGAGCCTTTGGTTTGTCTGACCGCATATACCGCACATGTTGCACGTCTTGTGGATGAGCAAGCTGATATGATTTTGGTTGGTGACAGTTTGGGCATGGTGATCC